>JAUIEH010000201.1 GCA_030428405.1 Alphaproteobacteria bacterium | reverse complement strand
TCAGCATGAAGACGGCTATGTCGACGCCTATTACGGTCCCGAGCAATGGGCTGCTGAGGCTGAGAGCGATGCGCGCTCTCTCGACGCGCTCCGCGCCGAGGTCGAAGCATTCCAGAGCGAACTTGCCACGTTGAACATCTCTGCGCTCAGCCCCCTCGAACGCCAGCGCATCGCCTTCATGCAGGCCCAGCTCACGGCTGCGCATGCGCGCATCCGTATGCTGAGCGGCGAAGTCCTGAGCTTCGACGAGGAAGCGCAGGCGCTCTACGGAACCACGCCGCCTGACGTCGAGCTCTCAGAGCTTGAGCCCATTCTCGACCGCCTTGAAGACCTTGTTCCCGGCGCAGGCCCCTTGCATGAGCGCGTGGATGCTTATCTCGGCCAGTTTGATATCCCAGAGGCTCGGCTGAACGACGTCATGCGCGCAGCGATCGATGAGTGCCGCACGCGGACGGCCGCCCATATCACGCTGCCCGAGGGCGAGCGCTTCAATCTCGAATTCGTCACGGACCAGCCCTGGTCGGGCTATAACTGGTATCAGGGCGGCTCGGAAAGCTTGATTCAGGTGAATACGGACTTTCCCGTAAGGATTTCGCGCGCCATCGATCTGGCGTGCCATGAAGGCTATCCGGGCCACCACACGCTCAACGCCCTGCTTGAGGAGCGTCTGGCGCGCGGGCGCGGCTGGGTCGAGTTCATGATCTATCCCTTGTTCAGCCCGCAAAGCTTCATCGCGGAAGGCACCGCCAATCTGGGCATCGACATGGCGTTCCCGGGCGATGAGCGCACCGCATTCGAGCGCGACGTGCTTTATCCGCTCGCCGGCCTCGATCCGGCCCAAGCCGCGCGCTATTCCGAGGTCGCCGGGCTCATCGGCGCCTTATGGCCGGCACGCATCGAGATATCGCGCGAATATCTCAACGGCGACATCACCCGCGACGAGGCCGTCGAGCTGTTCACGATCTACGGCCTGCAAAGCGCGGCGCGCGCCGACCAATCCGTCAGCTTCACCGAGACCTACCGCGCTTATGTCATCAATTACGGGCTCGGACAGGCGCTCGCCGCTGCGCATATCGACGCGACAGCCGGCGCAGACCAAGATGCGCGCTGGGCGGAGTTCGAACGCCTGATTTCCACCCCCGCCACGGCGGCGGATCTGACCGGCGCGTTTTAGGACGCCCATGGTGTAAGGGAGTTGGTAGATGTCGCGTTCAGGCGGATGTTATTGCGGCGCGCTGCGCTATGAGAGCGACGGCGCGCCATTGCTGCAGGCGCAGTGTCATTGCCGGGAGTGTCAGCAATTTTCTGGCGGAGCCGTGAATTACTTCATGCTCGTTCCCGCGGAAGGGTTTCGCTACGTCAAAGGCGCGCCCAAGAGCTTCACGCGCAGCGACATCGATAATCCGGTCACTCGCGAGTTCTGCAGCGAGTGCGGCACGCATATTCTGACGAGACGGCCGGGACTTGACGCGATCGTCCTGAAAATCGGCACGCTGGATGATCCTGAAGTCTTCACCGGCCCGCAAATGGCGATCTTCACCATCGAAAAGCGCAGCTTCCACGACGTGCCGGACGGTCTGCCGACATTTGAGCGCCTGCCGCCGGGCGCATAGTGAACGCAAGCGGTCGTGAAGCTAAGCGGATGAGCGCGAGAGGAGTTTCGTGATGGGCGGATTGCTTGGCAAATGGGTGCGTACGATCACCATCGGCGCGCTGGCGCTTGCGCCATTGGCGCTGACCGTCTGGGTCATCTGGATGCTGATCCGGCTCGCGGCTTATGTCGGCGGGCTGGTCGGCGATCCGGCGCTGAACTGGCTGTCGCGCAATCTGCCGATCTTTCATGACGCGCTTGAGCGGCCATTAGTGGCCGAGGCCATCGAATTGGTCATCGCGCTCGCAGTGCTCACCATCGCAGGCCTGTTCGCGGGCAATGTTCTTGGGCGGATAATCGGAGACATCACCGCGTCCCTGATGCAGCGCATCCCGATCGCCGGCATGATCTATTCCTCCGCGCGCCAGCTCATCCGCAGCTTTCAGTCGCCCGCCGAGGCCGCCAAGAAAGTCGTGCTGATCGAATTTCCGACCGAGCATATGAAGACCGTCGGCCTGGTCACGCGCCAGTTCCGCGCCGAGGAGACGGGCGAGGAACTCGCCGCCGTCTATGTTCCGACCACGCCCAATCCAACCTCGGGCTATGTCGAAATCGTTCCGTCCGACCGGCTCGTCTGGCTCGACTGGTCAACAAGCGACGCCATTCAGTTCATTGTCTCCGGCGGCGTAACGGCGCCCGACACGATCCGCTACCGCAACTCCGCGCCCGGACAGGCGCCGAACGCGCCGCCGCCGGCCATCGCGCCGCCGGAAGATGCGCCGACCGACGATGCGCCCGAGGAGGGTTGAGCGGAGGGGCGATTGGGGGTTGGGGCGATAGCAATCGCTTGCGTTCATTTGTCCGTTTGACCGCGCACGAAATCGGCAAGCCTGTTCGCGGCGCCGCATCCGCCGCCTTGCGGCCTGCATCCAAAACGCCGCGCTGCGGCATCTCCTGTCCAGCTGCGAAGGAGACGGTGCATGAGATATCTGCAGGGCGCGCTGGCGCTCGTCATGGCGGCGGCCGCTTTGGCGCCTGCATCCGCGCAATATGGCGAGGCGGTCTATCACTATGAGGGCGTGATGGCCGCGGATGTCGAGACCGGCTTCGTCGATCTCGATTGGCGGATATCGGTGCTCGATCCCGCGACTGAAGAGGTCACGTTCGTGCTCGCGCCGAGCCTTGGGAATATCGAAGCCGGCGGCGATGTCAGCGGCTTTGAGATCGGCGCGCAGGACACGCTTCAGACCGTGACGATCGGCTTGGCGCCGACCGGTGAGGGCGCAGTCCGCGTGATCGAACTCAGCTATGACGGCGTTCTGTTCCCCGAACCGCCCAACAATGAAATCAACGCCGTTTCGACCGAGCGCGTGGAGTTATCCGTGGACGGCTTTTGGCTGCCGGTCGACGCTACGTTCCAGGGCTATCTGACCGCTGATCTGACGGTAGATGTCGGCGCGCCCTGGCAAGGCGTGGCGAACGGCTCGGTCGAGCAGCTGCCGACCGGCATTCGCATCCGGAACACGCAAGCCTCGCTGGACATCGCCTTCACGCTCGCGCCCGATTTCCGCGTCACCGAAGCGGACGGGTTCACGCTCTATGATCTGCGTGACGACGAGGCCGGTATGGAGCGGCTGATCGCGGCGGCCAGGTATTGTTTTGATTATCTCGATCCGCTTTATGGCGCGCGAAGCGCGCTTCCCGAAGCGCATTTCGTGATCCATCGGCGCAGCGAAAGCGGCTATAATCGGCGCAGCTATATTGCGCTCACGGACATTTCCGACACTGAAGAGCGCGCGCTGACCCAGTTTCTCTGCCACGAGTTGTCACATCACTGGAGCATGGGCGCCGCGTTCAGCACAGTCGAAAACTGGCTCAATGAATCGTTTGCTGAATATGCCGGCGTCATGGCCGTGCGCGCGCGTTTCGGCGAGGAGGCCTTCGAGGCGCGCCTGACGCGCTTTCGTGAGCAAATCGCCGGTGAGGATTTGCCGCCGATATGGGAGCCGGGCGCAACCGCGCGCGGACCGTATCTCGTCAATTATCGCGCTGGACCGCTTGCGTTGAGTGACCTCGAAAGCCGCATCGGCCGCGCACGCTTTGCTGAATTCATGCGCCGCTACATGGTCGATGAAATCAACACGACGCCGGATCTCCTGGACATGCTCGAAGCCGTCGCAGGAGCCGATGAGCGCGATTGGTTTCAGGCGCGCCTCGGGCAGCGAACGCCGTGAGCCCGGCGCCGCCGCGCTGTGGCGGCCGTCGAAAGAGCGATCGCGCAGGGTTGAGCGGTTCCAATTTTGGCCACAATCGGCAAAGAGCCTGATCGCGCATTGCGTGCCAGTACGCTTTTTCCGCTCAATCTGAATGGGGTCTGTCATGACACTGAGGAAAGCGTTTCTTGCGATGGCGACGTCGTCGATATTTCTGGCGCTTCCGGTCACAGCTCAGGAGGAGGACGCAGCGGGCGCGGCCGAAGCCGGCCCCGACGCCGGCTGCGCTGGTGTGCTTCCGGGCGATGATGAGCACGTAGCCGGACGCGGCGGCAGAGACGGTCCCGCTGACCTTGCCGGCCGCGGCAGCCGGGACGGGCCGATAGAGATTGCAGGCCGCGGCGGACGCGACGGGCCGTCGGAGGCGGCGCCGGTTGACGCCGGTTCCGCTGAAGTCGAAATCGCGGCCAAGCCTGAGGCCGACGGAGACACAGCGCTCGAGGTCGCAGCTCGCGGCTCTGGCGGCGGCGCGGCGGCGTTCGACGTCGCCGGTCGCGGAACCTCGGGAGGCGGCGCGCCGACCGAAACCATGCTCACCGCACATAATGTCGAGCTTGGCGCGCCTTCGTCGGCAGCGGATTTTGGCGTTGACGGCGTAAATCCGTGCGCAGAGGGCCGTGGTTCGAATACGCCCTAGCGGCGCGTGCGACGTTCATCCGACGGCGCGGCGCTCGCCGAGAGCGACCGCGACGTCGGTGTGTGCGCCGCCGTGGTGCTATAGCGTCGAACTCTCCTCGTTCGGTCGCCGATCTTCGCTTTCGACCGCGCCTGCAAGAAGGCCGCCGGCTGTTCCCGCGATGAGCCGTCCGGCCCAGGACAATGCGAACAGCCAGATGAACCCGACGCCGCCCGCGACCAGGATCAATGCGTCGATGGCGACGACGCCAGCGCCGATTGCGGCTCCGGCAGCGATCTTGCCTGACGGCAAAATTCGCGTGGCCCAGAAGGCGGCCAGAAAGGTGAAGAGCGCGCCGCCGATCGGTCCGATGAATGCGCCCATGCGTTCGGCGAAGGCCTGATCGCCCGCCGCGTCATGCGGTCCGAACACGGCCACTGCGATGATAAGCGCGAGAATTGGCGCGGCCTCCGCGAGAAAAATCGCGATGACCGCGCGCGCCCATCGATTGGACATCACTGCTCTTCACACAAATCTTTGAGATTGTTGAGGAACTCGAGCCAGCCGAACGGATAATCCGAAATGTCCGCCGTGCGGGTGAAGCCTTCATGCAGCACGGTGACGCGGGTCTTGCCGTCTTCCTCGCTGAGCAGCCAGGTGACGCGCTGGACGGGCACGTTCTCATCACCGCGCCAATCCGGCCAGTCGGTGACGAGTTTTTCGTTTTCAACCATGTCGAGGATCTTTGTCGGACCGCCTTCGACCTGACGCTCTCCATATTTATAATTCCATCCGTATGAGTATTTTCCGCCGACGCGCGGCTCGACGACGGCGTTTTCCGCCCACATCCATGTCGCGAGACGCTCCGGCGTCATCAGCGCCTTCCAGACCGTCTCGCGCGGGGCGTCGACCAATGTCGAGGCGCGCACGCGCGGCGCGGTGTCGGCGAAGTCGGGAAGGGTGACGCCGTCAATGCCCTGAAGATGGCACATCAGATTGCCGCAATGGATCTTCCACAGATCGTCGACGAGTTCGGCTGCGCGCCCCATCTTCAAAGGCGCTGCGAAATCATGGCGCCCCTTAAGTTCGGCGCCGGCCTCGCCGTCATCCATTGTGATCGCCGCAACGCCGAGATCGACCTCGCTCTCGACGCCGTCAAAGTCCCATTTAAAGGCGAGGCGGTTATTTGGCTCGAACGCGGTCAGGATCTGGCTGGCGTCGTCCGGACCCGGAACGCCGTAAGTGTGCTTGCCCCAGAAGCGATAGGACCCGCCGAGACGCGGCTCGATTTCGACATGCTCGGCGAACCATGTCCGAAGCGCGTCGGCTTGCGT
>JAUIEH010000200.1 GCA_030428405.1 Alphaproteobacteria bacterium | reverse complement strand
ATAGGCCGAGAAGGAGGGGCTCTCGAACCCTTGCGAGTGGGCGATGACAAACCGCCCGCTGTCGCGGAAGCGCTGGACGGCGTCATGCATTTCTTCGGCTTGCGCTGGAGAGAGCCCGCCCTCGCTCCCGCGGATGAATAGGCCGCGCACGCGCTCGTCCCTGCGCGCGCGCTCAAGGCCGGAAACAAGATCGATGATCGTGCGGTCATCGCTGACGCCGAAAGCGCCGTCGGGCTGGTCGACGAACTCGCCGCGCAAATCGAGCGCGATGACGACATTTGCTCCGACGGGTTCCGGGCCGCCGGCCGAAGCGAGTGCGGCGATGACGCCGATCAGAAGAAACGGAGCGATGATGACGAACAGCAAGAGACCGACGAACACGCCGGCCGTGGTTGTCAGGAATGTCCGCATCGTCTCTCTCGCTCGACTGACCGCGCGCGACCTTTTGTCAGCGCTGCGCTTCGCCAGGATTTAGGCGCAGCCAGCCGACAGTGACAATGATTTACTGAAATTCGATAAATCCAAACGCAGCTGAGCCGCGTAGGACCTTGTTGGTCGGAGTAGCAAGATTCGAACTTGCGACCCCCGCCTCCCGAAGACGGTGCTCTACCAGGCTGAGCTATACTCCGACGGCGCGGACGTATATCGGTCCGCATCGCACCATGCAACGGGCCATGCGACCCACTCGCCATTGCACCGCGTGGCGGCAGTCGCTAAACACCTCCGCCGACCCGGCTCGGGTTCGGGTTTTCTCCTGTTGGGGCGTGGCCAAGCGGTAAGGCAGCGGGTTTTGGTCCCGCGATCCCAGGTTCGAATCCTGGCGCCCCAGCCACCTGAAATCGTCAAACGACATGATTTCTGGCGCCCGAGCGTGTTGATCCCCAGCGAAACGGAATGGTAGCGTCGTTTGGATTAAGAGTTGGCGCGCAACTTCGCCGCGCATTAGTCGAGGGGGGCGACAGCGGCGACAAGGTGTACGGGGCGGGCGCTGCTGCTTTGCAGAATAGCGGAAGCCCCGTGCGGGGTGTAATCAGGGGGCGGATCAGGCGCGCAAAGGCCTGTTCTAGCCAAGCAGTCGAATTAGCCGGCGCGTCGATTTCCGCGGCGCGGGCAGTCGGCGTGATCTTGAGGCGGGTGAGCATGACGAAAAATTTGCGATGGGCGTTTGCAGGCGCGATCGCGGCTTTCACCGCCGCCATACCGGCGGCGGCGCAGCTGGAAGAAGCGGTGCGTGAAGCAGAGGGCGCAACAGCCTCTGCGCGCGCGTCCCAGGACCGGATCGACGAGCTCGACGAAGCTCGCGGCGACATTTTCCGCGAGTATCGCGCAACGCTGCAGCGCATCGACAGCCAGCAGCTGTTCGTTGATCAGCAGCGCGTGTTCCTTGAGAGCCAGCGCAACGACCTCTCCGACCTTGAGCGTCAGATCGAGGAAGTCGACGACATCACGACGAGCCTGCTGCCGATGCAGCACGACATGATCGACGCGCTCGCCGAATTCATCGAACTCGACCTGCCGTTCCTGCTCGATGACCGCCGCGCGCGCGTCGAGCGGCTTCGCGAAGTGATGAACAACCGGAACGTCTCGGCCGCCGAGCGTTATCGCCTCATCCTCGAAGCCTACCAGATCGAAACCGACTACGGCCGCTTCCTCAACACCTATGAGGGACCGCTGACCAATGATGAAAACGCTGCGACCGTCGACTTCCTGATGATCGGCCGCCTGGCGTTCATTTATCAGACGCAAGACGATTCCGAAGCGGGCATCTGGGACGCCGAAGCTGGCGACTGGCGCTCGCTTGACGGCGGCTTCCGTCCGCAAATCCGCCAGGCGATCCGCATGGCTGACGAAGTGACCACGCCGAACGTGTTCCTGGCCCCTGTGCCCGGACCGACCCCGGCGGACGGCGATGGCGAAAGCTGAGGGGCGGCAAATGTTGAAACGATTTAGAACTCTCGCCGCAGCCGCGGCGCTCATCGGCGGCGCCGCCATGCTGGCCGCGCCCGCTTCCGCCCAGCGTGAACCGGCGTCCTCGCTCGCAGAACTGCTCAACCGCGTCCGTCAGGACAGTGCGGCGCTCAGCTCTGAATCGCGCGAACGCGAAGCCCGCTTCCGTCAGCGCGTCAACGAGCAACAGCGTCTGCTCGACGAGGCGACCGCCGAATATGAGGCGCTCGTCGCGGAGGGCGAAGAACTCACCGAAGAGTTCAACGCCAATGACGAACGCATCATTGATCTGGAAGAGCAGCTGCGTCAGGCGCAGGGCGACTTCGGCGAATTGTTCGGCGTTGCGCGTCAGGCGGCGACTGACGTCGGCGGCTTGATCGACGCGTCGATCATCTCGGCTCAGTTCCCGAACCGCTCGGGCACGCTCAACGAAATCGCGACCTCGTCGACCCTGCCGACCCGGCGGGACCTCGACACGATCTGGACGACCATGCTCCACGAGATGGTGCACCAGCGCGACGTCGCGGAGTTCACGACCCGCGTCGGCAATCTGCGCAACAACGCAGCCGCCGAAGCTCCGGTCATCCGCGTCGGTTCGTTCACGGCGTTTGCTGATGATCGCGGTCGTCCGCGCTTCCTCGATTACGACGCCAGCTCTACGCCGTCTCTGACGGTTCTGGCCCGCGATCCTGTTTCGGCGGTCGTCGGCGGCGCACGCAATCTGATCAACGCCAATCCCGGCCAGCTGGTCGCGGGTCCGGTCGATCCGTCGCGCGGCGAACTGCTCGGCCTTGTCGTCGACACCCCGACCTGGCGCGAACGCGTCGATCAGGGCGGCATCGTCGGCTACATCACGCTCGGCATCATGGCGCTCGGCGTGGCGTTCGGTCTGTTCCGCATCATTGTCCTGACGATGACGGCCGCCCGGGTCCGTGCACAGGCGCGCAGCTCGCGCGCTGGTCGCGGCAATCCGCTCGGACGCATCATGCTGGTCGCGGAAGAAGCGCGCGGTTCGGATCTGGAATCCTTCGAACTGCGTCTTGACGAAGCCATTATTCGCGAAAGCTCGGGCCTCGATTTCGGCCTGAACTTCCTGAAGCTCGCCGCCGGCATCGCGCCGCTGCTCGGCCTGCTCGGTACGGTTACGGGCATGATCGTGACCTTCCAGCAGATCACGCTGTTCGGCACCGGCGATCCGCGCATCATGGCGGACGGCATCTCACAGGCCCTGGTTACGACCATGCTTGGCCTGATCGCCGCCATTCCGCTGTTGCTCATCCACTCCTTCACCTCGTCCGCCAGCCGGTCGGTGCAGCAGATCCTGGAAGAGCAAGCCGCTGGCATCGTCGCAGAACAGGCTCAGCAGAGCCGCGGTTAAGGGAAGGACGGCCCAATGGGCGATTTCCTCAATCCCGCGACCGCCATCTCCGGTCTCCAGGCGTTTCTGGAGACCGGGGGCGATGTCCTGGTCGCAATCATGGTCGCCACATTCATCATGTGGGCCTTCATCCTGGAGCGCTTCGCCTATTGGCGCTTGTCGTTCCCGGTCGACCGCCGCCGCGCAATCGCCGAATGGCGGGGCGTGCCGGATAAATTCTCGCGGCCGTCGCATTGGCGTCGTGAGAAGATCATCTCCGAGGTGCGTCAGCGCGCCGAGCAGAATGTCGAACTGATCAAGACGCTTGTCGCGATCGCGCCGCTGCTTGGTCTGTTGGGCACGGTGACGGGGATGGTCGCGGTGTTCGACGTGATGGCGGCGACCGGCTCGTCGAGTGCGCGCGGCATGTCCGCGGGCGTCTCCAAGGCCACTATTCCGACCATGGCGGGCATGGTCTCGGCCCTCTCGGGTCTGTTCCTCTCCAACCTCGTCGAGCGGGCGGCGAAAAATAATATCAATCGCCTCGCTGACGACATGCAGATCGAGTAGCCGGCATGCGTAGACGATTGCGGAGAGCTCAAGACAGCGCCGACGTCAATATGACGCCGATGCTCGACATCGTGTTCATCCTACTGATCTTCTTCATCGTGACGGCCACCTTCCTGCAGGAAAACGGCGTCGAGATGATCCAGCCGCAGTCGGACGAGCAGCCCGAGAACCCGACCAACGCGCCGTCCATTCTGGTGACGGTGGATGCGAATAATTTCGTGTTCATCAACAACCGCATGGTCGATGTCGCGCGCGTCACCGCCGGCATTCAGCGCCAGATGGTCGACAACCGTGCGGCCGGACGCAGTGCGGTGGTCATTCGATCTCACGTGGATGCGCATCACGGCATCGTCACGCGCGTGTTTGATGCGGCCAACGCATCCGGCGCGGTCGGTGTCGTCGTGCGCGAACCAGAAGACTTTTAGGCGAGGAGGCCGGTATGGCGCGCCGCGGCTTTAGAGCCGAAGAGGAAGAAGCCGAACTGAATATGACGCCGATGCTCGACGTCGTGTTCATCCTGCTGATCTTCTTCATCGTCACCGCCGTCTTCGTGAAGGAGCCGGGCATCGACGTTTCGCGTCCGGAGGTGAACTCGTTCGACGAGAATCTCCGCGAGACGATCCTGGTGGCCATTTCGAATGAGGACGAGGTCTGGATCAATCGCCGGCAAGTCGACATTCGCGACATTCGTCCCGTGATCGAGGCGCTGCGCGCCGAAAATCCGCAGGGCGGCGCAATTGTCCAGGGCGACGCGACGGCTCGATTCTCGGTCGTTTACGAAGTCATGGAGACTTTGCAGTCGACCGGCGTGCCAACCCAGTATGTTTCGGTACGTCCGAATTAATTTGACGCTGCGCCGGCGGGGCGCTGCGCGGGAGCAACGAGAATGGCGATGACTGCGACAGCTGGAGGCGGGGCGAGACTGCCGGGCATTTTCCGACTTCTGATCGGTTTGCCGCTGGCGGCGATCGTGACCGTCGCCCTGTTTCTCGTGATGCGTGGGCTGATTTTCTCGGACGCCGAGCCGCCTGATCGCAACATCGAGGCGGTCAATATCGAAATCACCTCTCAGCGTACGGACTCCGATATTTCGATCCGCTCGAACCGTCCGCAGCAGCCCGAAGAAGTGCGCACGCCGCCGCCGCCGCCGCGGATTGAAGCCGCGCGCGCCGAGCGTCCGGCCGAAGGTCTCGCCAGCACGCTGGGTCGGCTGCCGGAAATTCAGCCGGAAGAAGTCAATCAGAGTGACTTTGAAGTCGTCGTCTCTGACCGCGATGAGCAGCCTTTGGTTCGCTTGGAGCCGCAATATCCGCGTCGCGCCGCCGAGCGCGGGCTGGAAGGAAGCTGCGTGGTGACGTTCGACGTCAATCCTGACGGCACGACCGCAAACATCTCCGCGACGTGCTCGTCGTCAATGTTCGAGCGCGCTTCGATCCGCGCGGTCGAGCGCTGGCGCTATCAGCCGCGGGTCCAGGAAGGTCAGGCCGTGGTCCGTCGGGGCCTGCAGGTCGAATTTCCGTTCCGCTTGACTGAGTAATGACTGCGCGGGCGCGGCTTGCATGCGCGCTCCGCGAAATGGTGGGTGATTGAATATGGCGCTCAAGTCGCTGCTAGAGAAACTCCGAGCGGCCCGTGCGGTCGGCGCGGCGGTCGCGCTCCTGTTCGCGGGGCTGACGGCTTCCGCGGCGATCGCCCAAGAGGAAGAAGAAAACCGCACGTTCAGCCCGCGCGCTGGCGAAATCGTGCTGGAGGCGCAGACCGCGCTTTCCGCCGAACCGCCAAACTATCAAAGCGCGCTGGACGCGTTGAACCGCGCCATGAACCTGGACGGTCTGACGCCCTATGAGCGTTCGATCGTGTTGCAGCTGCGCGGCACGGCCTATTACGAACTCGATCAGCCGGCGCGCACGCTTCAGGATTTTGAAGCCGCGCGCGCGACCGGCGCCCTGACGC
>JAUIEH010000199.1 GCA_030428405.1 Alphaproteobacteria bacterium | reverse complement strand
CGCCCAGAGTCAGACCATGACGCATCGGCATTGGGCCTGCGCCGACAAAGCTCTCCCAGCCCGGACGCAAAGTCAGCCCCTCGACCGGCCGGCCTGCGGGATTGGGCCGGTCAAGCACCCACACGGCTTTGCCGCGCACCGCACAGGCCTCAAGCACATAAAGAAGCGTGGTGATGAACGTATAGATGCGGCAGCCCAGATCCTGCATGTCGACCAGCAGGACATCGAATGCATCCAGCATCTCGTCCGTCGGCCGGCGAACGTCGCCATAAAGACTAAATACGGGGATGCGATGGACGGGGTCGTTATAGTTGGGCGACTCGACCATATTGTCCTGCTTATCGCCGCGCAGGCCGTGCTGCGGTCCGAACGCCGCAGACAACGACAGATCATCGCACGCCGCCAGCGCATCAAGACTGTGGGTCAGGTCCGCGGTCACAGAAGCTGGATGCGCCAGAAGCGCCACGCGCTTGCCCGCCAGCGGCGCGCGCAATTCGGGCTCCGCGATCAGCCTGTCTACGCCGAATTCCATGCCTATCCCCTCGCCGGCAGATCGAGCGCGAAGCCGTCGGCATGGTGAAAGTCCGGCCGTTCCGACGGATGCGCGAGCGCCCAGTAGGACTTAGACGCATTCGCCGATTCGATGACAGCGCTTAGCCCGATGCGCCAGTCGGAATGCGCGGGAAAATTCGGCTCGCCCGCCAGATCGACTGCAATCTCAAGCTTCACAGCGTTCGGCGCATCAACACGCTCGAGCCGCAAGGGCGCGCTGAGGGCCGCATTGCGCATGCCGGCGCGGTAGTCGTCGAAGCGATAAGCCGCCCAGGCGCGCGAGGGCGCGAAATTGAGCTCAAGATAGGATGTGGACCCGACTGGACGGATGAAAGCCTCAAAACAAGTGTGCTCCCAAAGCCTGTCTGCGCGCGTGGGCGGGGCTTCGGCGGGAATGACGAGCGAATCCATAGCGCCTCTCAGTGTGAATTGCGCCGTCAGCACCGTTTCGCGCGCGCGTTCGGCCTGCGCTTCGATCGAGGCGATATCGCCTCGCTCCGTATCCGGATGGTTTTCAAGCCGCACACTCACGCGTCCGTCTCGTCCCAGGCGTCGAAAAACGAGCCTTGCGCTTCGCTGCGCCCTTCAATCGCGAGCAGCCGCCGCTTGGTGTCGACGCCGCCATGCGCTGAAAAACCGATCATGCGACCGTCCGCGCCAATGACGCGGTGACACGGCACGATTGGCGCGAACGGATTGCGCGCCATCGCCCGGCCGACGGCCTGCGCTCCGCCCGGCGCGCCGACAGCAGAGGCGATCTCGCCATAACTGCGCGTTTCACCGAGCGGGATTGCGCGCACGGTCTCGAACACTTTCGCTTCGAATGCGCCGATCCCTTCCATGTCGAGCGGAGCTTCCGAAAGGTCCGCGGTCTCGCCGCGCAGCATGGCCGCTATCTGGTCGAACGCCGCGCGCGCCCAAGCCGGGGGCGCGGTCTCCTCGGCCAGAGGGAAACGCGCGCTTATGCGCGACCGCGTCGCCTCGCCGTTGCCCTCGCTGAGCTGCAGCCCGACAAATCCGCGCGCGCTCCAGGCGCCAGCGCACGGGCCGAGCGCGGTCTCGAACAATGCGAATCCCAACGGCGACATATGAAAACTCTAGCATGACCCGTGCGCCCGGCGGCGCAATTGCGCGCGCGGCGCAAAAAAAAGTTCGGGACAGGACCGTTCTCCCCTCCACAAAGCGCAGCTCTTTGTGTTAGCTTAAGCTTATCGTTTTTGATCAGACCGCGGCCCGGTTCGTTGGCCGGGCGTTGATTTTCGGGGGGCGGATCGGCCGCGAGAAGGAGCCGGTCCCCATGCGTGCAAATTTTCCAGTTTCAACGCTACTCGCCGCGACCTCCGCCATATTTCTTTCGCTGCAAGGCGCGAGCGCCGATCCTTTGCCGAGCTGCATCTCGCAATCGCTCGACGACGCGATCGGGCGGTGGTCGCTTTCTTATTTCGTTCGCAATATCGGCACGGGCGCGCTCACCCAGGGCCATATCAGTCGACGGACGGAGCGCATCGACGACGTAACGCTCATCCATCACGACGCCAGCGAAGATGAAGCTTACGTCCTCGCGGATGTGTTCGACGCTGACGGCTTCACGCGCTTCGATGTCAACGAAGACGGCGGGCGTGAGGAAGTGTTCCGCGTCGACATGGTGAGCTGTGAAGACGACGAAGCCTCCGGCCATCGCGTCATCGAAGCCATGCAGCGCTTCGCTGCCGGCGAAGACGGCTATGACCGTCGCTGGGAGATGATCTCAAACACCCACGGCATCGCCGTCAATTTCTACATCCGCCGCTCAGACAGCGACGAAGCCTATACGTGGCAGAGCTTCTACGGCCTCGTCCGCGATGAGGCGGCCAACCTGGAGGACGTCGCGATGCAGTGAGGGAGGCGCCCCGGAAGCACCCCCCTAAACATCCACCTCGGCGTCTAGCGCGTTGGAGATGATGAAGTCGCGGCGGGGTTCGACGACGTCGCCCATGAGCTTGGTGAAGATGTCGTCGGCCTCGTCGGCTTCCTTGACCTTGACCTGCAAGAGCACGCGGACATTCGGGTCGAGCGTGGTTTCCCAGAGCTGCTCGGCGTTCATTTCGCCGAGACCCTTATAGCGTTGGATCTTGAGACCGCGCTCGCCCTCGACCTGGACCGCCTCCAAGAGCGAGGTCGGTCCGTAGACGGTGGTTTCGCGCTCTTTCTTGCGGTACACGGCGGGGCCCTCATAGACCTCGCCGAGCTTCTCGGCCATGGCGTGCAGGCGCTGGGCGTCCGCTGAATTGCGGAACTGCGCGTCCAGCGCGACGGCCTCGCGCACGCCGCGCAATTCGCGCTCAACGATGACGGCGTCGTTTTCATCGATGCGGGCTGTCCAGCCCTCCTCGCCTTCATCCGACACCATGTCCATGCGCCGGGCGAGTTCGTCGGCGTGGCTTTGATCGGCGTCAACGTTCAAAGCGCCGGCGAGCGCGGCCTGCGAGATGACGCGGGCCGGCGCGCGCGCGCGCAAACGGTCGATCAAGCTCTTCATGCTGCGCGCTTCCGTGCACAGACGGGTCAGGTCGCGCCCAGACACGACCTCGCCGCTCGACAGGGTCAGCGAAGCATCCGACACGCCCTCATCGATCAGGAACGACGCCATCTCGGCTTCGTCCTTGATGTAGCGCTCGGACTTGCCGCGCGTGACCTTATAAAGCGGCGGCTGTGCGATATAGAGATAGCCGCGCTCGATCAGCTCATGCATCTGGCGATAGAAGAAGGTGAGCAAGAGCGTGCGAATATGGGCGCCGTCGACATCGGCGTCGGTCATGATGATGACCTTGTGATAACGCAGCTTGTCCATATCCATGTCGTCGCGGCCAATGCCGGCGCCGAGCGCGGTGATGAGCGTGCCGATATGCTCCGAGGACAGCATTTTATCGAAGCGCGCGCGCTCAACGTTCAAGAGCTTGCCACGCAATGGCAGGATCGCCTGATTGGCGCGGTTGCGGCCCTGCTTGGCCGTGCCGCCGGCTGAATCACCCTCGACCAGGAAAATCTCGGACTTGGCCGGATCCTTCTCCTGACAATCGGCGAGCTTTCCGGGCAGGTTCGCAACGTCCAGCGCCGTCTTGCGACGGGTAAGTTCACGCGCCTTGCGCGCCGCTTCACGGGCGGCCGCCGCGTCGACGATTTTCTGAACGATGATTTTCGCCGCCGCCGGGTTTTCCTCAAACCAGGCGCTGAGCGTTTCGCTCATGATGTTTTCGACGACGGGGCGGACCTCGGACGAGACAAGCTTATCCTTGGTCTGGCTGGAGAATTTCGGGTCTGGCACTTTGACCGACAAAACAGCGGTCAGGCCCTCGCGCGCATCATCGCCGGTCAGCGTGACCTTCTCTTTCTTCGCCACGCCGGATTGTTCCGCATAGCGCGTAATGACGCGGGTCAGCGCTGCACGAAAGCCGGCCAAATGAGCGCCGCCGTCTCGCTGCGGAATGTTGTTGGTGAAGCAGAGAACATTCTCGTGATAGCTGTCGTTCCACTGCAGCGCGCATTCCAGGGTCACGCCGTCGCGCTCGCCCGTCACGGTGACCGGATCCGGGATCAGCGCGTGCTTGGTGCGGTCGAGATGCGCAACGAAGGCGGCGACGCCGCCGTCATAGAGCATCTCGGTTTCGTAAGGGTCGGGCCCGCGCTCATCGCGCAAAACAATGGCGACGCCCGAGTTCAGAAAGGCCAGCTCGCGCAAACGGTGCTCAAGGCGCGCGCGCTCAAACTCGGTGCCCGTGAAAACATCCGTCGACGGCAAGAAGCGCACTTGCGTGCCGCGCTTGCCGTCCGCATCGCCGACGACTTTCAGGTCCTCGCCGTTTTCTGGATCACCGTCGAGAAAGCGCATCGTGTGCTCTTTGCCGTCGCGCCAGACGGTGAGCTCGAGCCATTTCGACAAGGCGTTCACGACCGAAACGCCGACACCGTGCAGACCGCCGGAGACTTTGTACGAGTTCTGATCGAACTTCCCGCCCGCATGAAGCTGGGTCATGATGACCTGCGCGGCGGAAACGCCCTCTTCTTCATGCAACTCGACCGGCACGCCGCGGCCGTCATCGCTGACGGCGGCTGATCCGTCCGCGTGCAGCGTAACGGTCACGCGCGTGCAATAGCCCGCAAGCGCCTCGTCGATCGCGTTGTCGACGACCTCATAGACCATATGGTGCAGGCCGGAGCCGTCATCGGTGTCGCCGATATACATGCCGGGCCGCTTGCGCACGGCCTCCAGGCCCTTGAGCACCTTGATCGAGCCGGCGCCATAGTCGTCGGCGTTTTCTGCGTGATTCGAAATGTCAGCCATAACCAGAATCTAGCGTGCGGCGAGCGCACTCGCCATCACCAAAAAGAAAAGTCCCACAAAGACTTGCGCCCCCAAACGCCGATCAGCGCGAGCATGCCGCGCTGTCGATTCGCGCAATCACTTTATATAGCCCGCGCACGCGCTCAGCGCCAACTCATGCACCGTTTTCGGCGCGCGCGCGGCCATCACGGCGCGGCGCGCTTAACATCCTGTTTCATTTTGTCTTTTCCTGGTCGCGCTCAATCAGCGTCCGCAGGGCCGCCGCGCTGGATGAAGCGGCGGTCGCAATAGCCGCAATCGACGAAGCCATCATCGCCGACTTCGAGATAGACCTTAGGATGGCCGAGCGCGCCGCCGCCGCCGTCGCACGCGGCCTTGTGGCCGTCGATCACGACGGTTTCGGGCGGCTGCATGAAATCGGTCGCCGGATTGTAGGTTTGAGAAGCGCGGTCGGGATCGGTCATGAAACTTCGCGGCCTTGCATTGCAGCGCAAATTGCGCGCGCATAGGTATTGGCGGGTGAAGATAGGGTCAATCGGCCGGATTGATCCAGCATCGTTTTGCGCCTTCCCACGCGCCGCATGAGAGCCTGCACGCTATGCCCAAATCTGATCCGGACGCCAACGCCGTTGACCTCGGCGCGCTCGATCCGAGCAAGGCGATCTCGATTCGCGGCATGCGAAAGACCTATGCCGGCTCGCGCGGGCAGCCGCCGAAAGAGGCGTTGAAGGGCGTCGATCTCGACATTGAGCGCGGCGCGATATTCGGACTGCTCGGGCCGAACGGCGCCGGCAAGTCGACGCTGATCAACATCCTCGCCGGGCTGGTCGTCAAAAGCGAAGGCCGCGCATCCATCTGGGGCTGCGACATCGATTCCGAGCCGCGCGCGGCAAGCTGCGCCATCGGCGTCGTGCCTCAGGAAATCAACATGGACCCCTTCTTCACGCCGGCTGAGACGCTGGAGTTCA
>JAUIEH010000198.1 GCA_030428405.1 Alphaproteobacteria bacterium | reverse complement strand
CCGCGACGCTTCTGCCGAGCTATCGTCTTGGCGACCAGGATCTGGCTGAAAGCTTTGTCGATTATCCGTTCACGCCAGACCGCGTCCGCTATGTTTCGAACAGGGCGCGCTGGGTGGTGCGCGGATCCACGACGTTCCCGGCGGGAAGCCGCATTCGCATGTATATCGGCGATGAGGAAACCGGCACATTGCTGGCCGATCGGCGGGTCCGGTCGGATCAGACCTTCCGCTTCCGGATAGACGACTCTGCGCTGCTGCCGGATGCGAGCGGCCGGCTTACGCTGGTCTCCGATCAGGGCGGCGCGCCCTTTAGCTGCCCGATAGACATTCGGTAGCCCACTGCGGGCCGGGGCGCAGAAATTGCGCCGCCGGCCCGGTCCTTTTAGCGACGCAGATGGTGAGCGCAGTGATTGGCGGCGGGAAAACATTGGCTAAATCTTGGGTTTGCGCGGTCTTCGCAGCGGCGTTCGCCGCATCGGCGGTCGCGCAGGACCTGCCCGACGACGACGGCGCCTATCGTCGTCTTGGCGCTGAATATTTCTCGAATGTCGAGCTGACCGCTCATACCGGCGAGACGCTTCGCTTCTACGACGACATGCTGGCCGGCCGCACCGTCGCGATCAATTTCATCTATACGAGCTGCCGCGACGTCTGTCCGGCCGAAACGGCCGTATTGCGGGCCATGCAGGAGCGCTTGTCCGACCGCATCGGCGAAGACCTGTTCATGTATTCGATCAGCATCGATCCGGAGGTCGATACGCCGGAACGCCTCGCCGAATATGCCGAGCTTTTCGACATCGGTCCGGGTTGGCTGTTTCTCACCGGCGACCTTGACGACATCAACATGATTCAGAGCCGTCTGGGCGTTGCGTCGACGGAAGAAGACGATCTCAGCGACCACGCGACCAGCGTCATTATGGGCAGCGTCGAGACCGGGCAGTGGATCAGACGCTCGCCCTATGAAAATCCGAACCTGCTCGCCAATGTGTTTGGCGGGTTTCTTGACGGTCATCGCAACATTCGCGCCGGCGAGTCCGCGCAGGGCTATGTCGCGGCGGAGCGCATCGAGCGTTACACCAGCGGTGAACGGATATTCCGGACACGCTGTTCAGCTTGCCACACCATTGGCCTGGGCGGCGATCTGGGGCCGGATTTGCTCCGCGTTACTGAAAGGCGCGATCATGACTGGCTGGCGCGTTGGCTGATCGAGCCCGATGTCATGTTTGATGAAGGCGATCCGGTCATCGTCGAAATGGTCGAGGACTGGGACGGCTTGCTCATGCCCAATCTCGGCCTCAACCGCGCCGACGCCGACGCCGTCATCGAGTATATGGCCTCCGAGACGGACCGCGCGTTGTCGATGCGCATTCCGGGCTCGCAGAATCTGGCTGATGCTCATGCGGGACACGCCGGTCACGGTGATGCAGAGGCCGAAGCGCCTGCTGGTCATGACAGCCATGCGGGTCATGAAACTCATGCCGGACATGACGCCTCGGGGCATGATGCGCATGCAGAGCATGATGCAGAAGCGGACGCCGAAATGGATCACGCGGGTCATGACGCTCGTGACGGACATGATGCGCACGCCAATCACGCAAGCGCAGACGCCGAGGGTGCAGGCGAGGGCGACGACGCCTCAGCGAGCGTTTCTGACACGCATGCCGGCCATGACGCACACGCCGAACATGCGTCAACGGATGGCCATCACGCGGCTGGACATGATGCACACGGCGCGGAAATGAGTTCGGCGGATATGGCGCATGATGCTCATGAAGCGCACGATCATAGCGCGCATGCCGAACATGGCGGCGACGGCGAACGCTGAAGTGATGCGGCGAGGTCGAGGAAGTAAAAACGTTCTTTGCGCGCAATTTCTCGCGTATTTCTCATCATGCGGTCTGTGAGTCTTAGGTCAGGATTTCAGCGCATTTTTCCATTGGAAGGTTCGTTTTCGGATGAACTTTTAATCTACACGGCGCCCATCGGAACAAATTCCGCGAAATTTCAGGGTGTCAATGGCGGTTTTCGCTCTGAAAGCGATTTTCAAAAGCAAATTCACCGGCGCGATGCTGCGACAGATTTGCATAGAGAAATCAGCTAGATAAAGCTGCGGCGAGGCGTCGCGCGTCAAATTGCCACACCAATAAAGGGTGTGCTGCGCGGGCCCGGCCGCCCTCGTGGCGAATGAAGTTCAACTGACAGTATTTGCAACTTAACCTTAACTCGGAAGTGCTGTGGGATGGGTCGCTCCGCGCGGTTCGTCGACGTTTTTGGGGAGGAACGCGCCGTGGTTGCATTCATCAAAACTGACCTCCAATTCATATTGGATCAGATCTTTATTTCCGAAGCGCACGCATCGGGCGCTGATCTCAACGACCTTATTCCGAATGTGACGCTGCCCTGGGGCCTGCGCACGGTCGACGGTACGCTCAACAACCTCATCCCCGGGAATGAGGATTTCGGCGCCGCCAATACCGAGTTTCCGCGTCTGACGACGCCGGACTATGTCGACGGCGATTTCGGCACGACTTACGGGGTCAGCGGCGACCTCGTGGATATGGATCCCCGCACCATCTCCAACCTGATCGGCGACCAGACCGTAAATAATTTCGCAGCTGTAGCCGCCGCCGAGCGGGAAGGCTCGATCTCCTTCGACCACGACAACGATCCTTCCACGCCCGATGTCTTCTTCATCCCCAATCAGGCGCCGGACGAAGGTCTCTCAGCACCGTTCAACAGCTGGATGACGCTGTTCGGTCAGTTCTTCGATCACGGCCTCGACCTCGTGAACAAAGGCGGGTCGGGCACGGTGTTCATTCCGCTGGCGCCGGATGATCCGCTCTATAATCCGGCCTCGCCCTTGAACTTCATGACGCTGACGCGTTCGTCCGTCGATCCGGGCCCTGATGGGATTCTCGGCACGGCGGATGACGGTGTTGGCCCGACCAATGACACCACGCCCTGGGTCGACCAGAACCAGACCTACACTTCGCACGCCTCACACCAGGTGTTCCTGCGCGAATATGAGCTGAACGCCGCAGGCGAGCCGGTGCCGACGGGCCACCTTATCGAGGGCTCGACGGGCGGCATGGCCACTTGGGGCGAAGTCAAAGCTCAGGCCGCGACATTGCTCGGCATCGAGCTCGACGATCTCGACGCGCTGGACATGCCGCTTCTGGCGACGGACCAGTACGGCAATTTCATTCCGGGCGCCAACGGCTTCCCGCAAATCGTGACGGCGGGACCGGACGGGATTCCGAATACGGGCGATGACGCGCTGATCGAAGGCGATCCGCTGAACCCCGTTGACGCCTCGCTTGCAGTGCGCACGGGCCATACCGCGCTCGCCGACATCGCGCATTTCGCTAATCCGGTTGATTCAAATGGTGCGCCGCTCGCTCCGGATGCGGATGGCGTCGCCGGCGGCCCGCCGCCTGCGGCCGGCTTCTATGACGATGAGTTGCTCGATGAGCACTTCATCGCCGGTGATGGCCGCGCCAACGAGAATATCGGCCTCACCGCCGTCCACCACGTGTTCCACTCCGAGCACAATCGCCTGGTCGAGCACGTCAAGACGGTGCTCCTCGAAACGGCGCAGGCCGACGGCGACCTTGCGTTCTTTAATGAGTGGCTGAAGCCGGACGCCCAAGTCGCGCTCAACGCCGACCTGACCGGCCTGACCATCAATGATTTCGACTGGAACGGTTCGCGCCTGTTCCAGACGGCGAAATTCGGCACCGAGATGCAGTATCAGCATCTCGTCTTCGAGGAGTTCGCCCGCAAGGTTCAGCCGCTGGTCAATGTTTTCGGCAGCTACGACTCCACGATCGACGCCACCATTGTCGGCGAGTTCGCGCACACGGTTTACCGCTTCGGTCACTCCATGCTGACCGAAACCATCGACATGATCGATGCGGACGGCAATATGTCCGAAATCGGATTGATCGCGGCCTTCCTCAACCCGCTGGCGTTCGACGAGAATAATACGGTGTCTGCTGACGATGCGGCCGGCGCGATCGCGCGCGGCATGACCCGTCAGGTCGGCAACGAGATTGACGAATTCACCACCGAGGCGCTGCGCAACAATCTGCTCGGCCTTCCGCTGGACCTTGGCGCGCTAAACATTGCGCGCGGCCGCGAAACCGGCGTGCCTTCACTGAATAAGGCGCGCGAGGAGTTCTTCGCCGGCACGCAGGACGTCAAGCTTAAGCCCTATGAGAGCTGGCTCGATTTCGCGCTGCATCTCAAGCATCAGGAATCGATCGTCAACTTCATCGCCGCTTACGGCACGCACTCGACGATCACGGCGGAGACCACGCTCGCCGGCAAGCGCGACGCGGCCATGGCCATCGTGCTCGGCGGTGCGGGCGCGCCGGCCGACCGCATCGATTACCTGAATTCGACGGGCGCCTGGGATGGCGTCGAGACGGGCCTCAACCTGGTCGACTTCTGGATCGGCGGCCTCGCCGAGGCGATCGAGCCGTTTGGCGGCATGCTCGGCTCGACCTTCAACTTCGTCTTCGAAGAACAGCTTGAGCGTCTCCAGGACGGCGACCGTTTCTACTATCTGACGCGCACGGCGGGCCTGAACTTCCTCACCCAGCTCGAACAGAACTCGTTTGCTGGGATGATCATGCGCAACACCAGCCTGGACATTGATCAGGATGCGGCTGTCTCGAACGCCATGCACCTGCCGGGCGACATCTTCTCGACGCCGCACTGGATCCTGGAAATGGATCAGTCGCGCCAGATCACCAATCTGGACGCCGACGGCATCACCCCTCTGGCCGGCGGCAACGCCGACCCGCTCGACACCGAGAGCTTCCTCGCCAATGTGTTGCCGCTGGTCATACGCCGCGACGACGATAATGACGGCGACGACGATTATCTGCAGTACACGGGCGGCGATCACGTCGTGCTTGGCGGCACGAATGAGAACGACACGCTTGTCGGCGGCATTGGCGACGACACCATCTGGGGTGACGGCGGCGACGACGACATCGAAGGCGGCGACGGCGGCGACATTCTGTTCGGCGGCGACGGCGACGACGTCATCACGGATATCGGCGGCATCAATAATATTCAGGGCCAGGACGGCAACGACGCCATTTCGGCCGGCGCAGGCGAAGCTCTGATTCTCGCAGGCGACGGCAAGGACTTCGTGCTCGCCGGCATCGACCTGAAAGAAACCTTCGGCGGCGGCGGCGACGACTTCATCAATGCCGGCGACGACGCCAATATCGTGTTTGGCGGCGAAGGCTCCGACTGGATCGAAGGCGGCGACGGCAACGACCTCTTGCAGGGCGAGAACGGCGCTCCGTTCCAGGATGACCTTAATCCTGGCCACGACGTCTTCCTCGGCCAGGGCGGCGATGACGACTACGACTCCGAAGGTGGCGACGACATCATGATCGGCACCAACGGCATCAACCGCATGGAGGGCATGGCGGGCTTCGACTGGGGCAGCTACCAGTTTGACGCCTTCGGCATTGAAGTCGACATGAACCTGCGCGCGTTCAATGTCGTGCCCATTCCGCCGTCCAACGCGGCGGTTCTCGACCGCTTCGACTCGGTCGAAGGGCTTTCCGGATCGGCCTTCTCCGACATTCTGCGCGGCGAAGACTCCGACGCCGCGATCCTCCAAACGACGCTGAGCGAGCTCGTTAATTTCGACCTCATCGACGGTCTGCGCGGTTCGGACAATACGTTCAATCTGTTTGAAGAAGATGTGACGCTGTTTAACGGCGGCAACATCATTCTCGGCGGCGGCGGCAGCGACATTCTCGAGGGCCGCGGCGGCGACGACATTCTCGACGGCGACCTGTTCTTGAACGTTCGTCTCAGCATCCA
>JAUIEH010000197.1 GCA_030428405.1 Alphaproteobacteria bacterium | reverse complement strand
ACGTCGAAAAACGCGCCCGCGCGCACGGAGTCGAAATCGAGCAGGTCATCGTCCTGACGATCGAACTCGAGCGAGAAGCTCCAGCGATTGCCGGTCGTGAACTCGAACAGGTCGATATCGGTGACGCCCCAGTCATCGCCCAGACCGCTCGCATAATTAAAGCGATAGCCCGGATCGGCGGCGCCGCCGAAGGTGAAGCGCTGATGCCAAGCCTGGTCGGCAATGCCGCCCGGCGGCGCGAACAACATGTCCGGCGTCTCGAGCATCATGGATTCAATGGTGAAGTCCGGCAGCGAGTCAGCGGCTGCGCCGGCGTCCTGAGCTATGGCCGGAATCGCTGCGCCCAGCGTGAAACACGCCGCTGCCGCCATTCCTATGATCTGATGACGCCCCCGCATCGATCTGATCCTCGCTCCTTCTGCGCTATCTTAGACGATATCGCACAAAAACGGTAATCCCCGTTTAAACCAAAACTTACAATTGCGACGACCGAACGACGGTCGCGGCGCCACCCCTCGCACCTCATATATGGGTGCGGACGCCACGACCGCCATGGCCGGCCTGTCCCCCCAGGCATCTCCGGAATGCAGAGGTGTTCGGCCTCATTCAAGCGTCTCGTGCGCCTCACGCGTGCAAAACCATACTAGTGTGCCGTCTGCGCCACGCGACAAGTTCGGCGCCTGGCCGGCTGGCGCGCGTGATGACGCGTGCTATACCTGCCGGCCTCATTCAATCATCTCGTCAGATTCGACTTGGCCAGGAGCGTGAATCCCCCATGTCCCAAAGCACTCGTCCTGCATGGCTGATCGCCGTTCTGTGCGCCGCTCTCGTCGCGAGCTGCGGCACCCGTCGCGGCTCCGACAATGATGACGGCGGGATCCTGCCGCGTCTTGGCAGCGGCGGCGGCTCAAACTCCGCCCCCGCCGATATCGGCGTTAACAGCTTTTTGTGGCGCGCCAGCCTCGACACGATCGATTTCATGCCGTTGTCGCTCGCGGATCCGTTCGGCGGCGTGATCGTCACCGACTGGTACGCGACGCCCGACAATCCCAACGAGCGCTTCAAGGCGACCGTCTACATTCTCGACACGCGGCTGCGCGCCGACGGCGTCAATGTCAGCCTCTTCCGTCAGACCTATGACGAAGACCGCGGTTGGCAGGATGCGCCCGTCGACCCGGGCTCCGAAGTCCAGATTGAAAACGCGATCCTGAACCGCGCGCGCGAATTGCGCATCGCCACCGGACGTTAGACCCGGCGTGCGCGCCTGACGGATACGCTGCATGTCCCGCTACAACGCAAAAGAGACCGAGCCCAAATGGCGCGCGGCGTGGGAGGAGCGCGAGCTGTTTCGCGCTCTTCCTCCTAAAGAGGCGGGCGATCGGCCCAAGGCGTATGTCTTGGAGATGTTCCCCTATCCGTCCGGCAAGATTCACGTCGGGCACTCGCGCAATTACGCGATGGGAGACGTGGTCGCGCGCTATAAGCGCATGCGCGGCTTCAACGTTCTCCATCCCATGGGCTGGGACGCCTTCGGCATGCCGGCGGAGAACGCCGCCATGCAGCGCGGCGTGCATCCGCGCGAATGGACCTACGAAAATATCGCGACCATGCGCGAGCAGCTCAAACTGCTCGGCTTGTCGATCGACTGGAGCCGCGAGTTCGCAACCTGCGATCCCGAATATTACGCCCAGCAGCAGCGCATCTTTATCGAGCTCTGGCGAAAAGGCGTGGCCTATCGCAAATCGGCCAAGGTCAATTGGGACCCGGTCGACCACACCGTGCTCGCCAATGAGCAGGTGATCGACGGCAAAGGCTGGCGCTCCGGCGCGCCTGTCGAGACGCGCGAGCTCGAGCAGTGGTTCTTCAAGATCACGGATTATTCCGACGACCTGCTAGAAGCCATCGAAGGCCTCGACCGCTGGCCGGAAAAAGTCCGCGCCATGCAGACGCACTGGATCGGCAAGAGCCGCGGCGCGCATGTGCGCTGGATGTTCGAGGAGCCTGCGCCTGCAGGGTTCGAGGACGGCGTCACGGTTTTCACGACGCGTCCGGACACGCTTTACGGCGCAAGCTTCCTGGCGCTCGCGCCTGATCACAAGCTCACCAAGGAAATCGCCAAAACGCGCGAAGACGTTGCGGCTTTCGTTGCGGAATCCGCGAGCCTCGGCACATCGGAAGAAGCGATCGAAAAAGCGGAAAAGAAGGGCGTCGATCTGGGTCTGCGCGTGCGTCACCCCTTCGACCCTGACTGGCTGATCCCTGTCTGGACCGCGAATTTCGTGCTTTCGACTTATGGCACGGGCGCCGTATTCGGCTCGCCCGCCGGCGATCAGCGCGACATCGAGTTCGCACGCAAATACGACCTGCCGGTGAAGCCGGTCGTGCTGCCGCCAGGCGCAGACCCTGCGACCTATGATGTCGACGACGAGGCCTATACGGGCCCAGGAACGATCTACAATTCCGACTTCCTCGACGGCCTGAGCACGCAGGACGCCATCGCCGCCGCCATCGCTAAGCTGGAAGAGCTTGAGCTCGGCAAGGGCGCGACCACGTACCGGCTGCGCGACTGGGGCGTGTCGCGGCAGCGCTATTGGGGCTGTCCGATCCCGATCATCCGCTGTCCGAAATGCGGACCCGTCGCCGTGCCGGACGCGGACCTGCCCGTGCGCCTGCCCGAAGACGTCACCTTCGACAAGCCGGGCAATCCGCTGGCGCGCCATCCAAGCTGGAAGAATGTCGCTTGCCCGGACTGCGGCGGCGAGGCTGAACGCGAAACCGACACGCTCGACACCTTCGTGGACAGCTCCTGGTATCAGCTGCGCTTCTGCAATCCGCACATTGAAGACGCGCCCGTCGACAAGGACGCCGCGCGCTATTGGATGCCGGTCGATCAATATGTCGGCGGCGTCGAGCACGCCGTTCTTCACCTGCTCTATGCGCGGTTCGTGATGCGCGCGATGCAGGACGCGGGTCTCGTCGGCAAAAGCGATCCCGAGCCCTTCGCCGGCCTCTTCACCCAAGGCATGGTCACGCACGAGACCTACAAGCTCGAAGACGAGAACCGCTGGCTCAGCCCGGCCGAGATCGAGCTGCGCGACGGCCAGGCGGTCGACATTGAATCCGGTCGACCCGTGAAGCGCGGTCAGATCGAGAAAATGTCGAAGTCCAAGCGCAATGTCATCGATCTCGACGATTTCGTGCACGACTTCGGCGCGGACGCTGCGCGCTGGTTTGTCCTGTCCGACAGTCCGCCAGAGCGTGACGTCGAATGGACGGCGTCAGGCGCCGAGGGCGCGTGGCGCTTCGTCCAGCGCGTCTGGGCCGCCGTCGATACGCTGCCGAATGGCGCGCCGGGCCCGCTCGCGCCGGTCAACGCAACATCAGAGGCCGCCATCGAGCTTCGCCGCGCCACGCACAAAGCCATCAAGGCGGTGACCGACGGCGTCGAACATTTCCGCTTTAATGTCGCCGTCGCGCAGGTGCATGACTTCGTCAACGCGCTGCGTCGCGCAGAACAAGATACGTCGGACGACATGACGGCCGCGCGCGCCGAAGCCATGGGCGTGCTCGCCCGATTGATCGCGCCGTTCATGCCGCATCTCGCGGAAGAGTGCTGGGAGCGCATTGGCGGCGAGGGTTTCGTCAGCGCGGCCGCGTGGCCGGAATTCGACCCCGCGCTTGCGACGGACGATCGCATCCTGCTGCCAATTCAAGTAAACGGGAAGAAACGCGGGGAGCTTGAAGCTGATCGCGGCGCTGCGATGAGCGCTGAAGACGCTGAGAAGCTTGCGCGCGCTTTGCCGCCGGTGGAGCGTGCGTTGGAGGGTCTGACCGTGCAGAAGGTGATCGTGGTGCCCGACCGCATCATCAATATCGTGGCGAGGTGAGCATGCGCGCGTTAGCGGTCGTTATAATCAGCGCCCTCTCTCTTTCGCTCGGCGCCTGCGGCTTCACTCCGCTTTACGCCGAGCGCACCGGCGTTTCGCGGGATTTGTCGAACTTCAGGGTCAGAACGGGCGAAGGGCGCGGCGCCTATCTGTTGCGCCAGCAACTGATCGACCGCCTCGGGGCGCGCAGCGACGCCAACGCCTCCGACGCCGAATTCGAGCTTCAGGTCGCCATTCGCGAAGCCACATCCGGTCTCGGCGTGCGGCCGGACGACGTCTACACCCGCTATGACCTTGAAATGACCGCGCGTTACGTAGTGCGTCGTGTTTCAGACGACGTCGTCGTCCATCGCGGCATGGTGACGGGCTCTTCGTCCTATGACGCGCCGGGCGGTCCCTATTCCGACATCGTCGTGGAAACGCGTGCGCGCGAGCGCGCGGCTGCGCTCGTCGCGGATCGCATCCGTCTTGAGTTGAGCATCCAGCTCGCAAACTCGAGAGACAATTGAAGCTCTCCGGCCAGGCGATTTCGCGTTTCTTCCGGGCGCCGCCGGACGATGTCGACGCGGTGCTGCTCTACGGCGCCGATCGCGGACTTTCGCGCGAACGCGCAGAGGCTCTGATCGAAAAATTCGGCGTCGCCGATGACGATCCCTTCGCCAAGACCTCCCTCAATGAAGAAGACGTGTCGGGCGATCCGGCCCGGCTCGGCGATGAAATGCGCGCCATGTCGCTGACCGGCGGGGCGCGCGTGATCCGCATCCGCGTGACGGGCGAGGCGGCCTCGGCCGGCATCGCCTCCGTGCTCGCCGAGATTGACGCAGAAGAACTCAAACCCGCCGCCAAGCTAATCGTGGAGGCGGGCGAGCTGCGCCCCTCTTCGACTTTGCGCAAGGCGTTTGAGGGGGCCAAGAGGGCGGCCGCCGCGCCGGCATATGCGGATAATCGCCGCGACCTGACCGTGCTCGCCGATGAAGTGCTCGGCGCCGCCGGCCTGGCGCTCAGCAACGAAGCGCGGGCGGTGCTCTTGCCGCACCTGGAAGGTGATCGCGCGATGGCGCGCCAGGAGCTGGAAAAGCTCGCGCTTTATCTCGCGGACAGCGATAGCGGAACGGTGCGCGCCGAAGATGTCGAAGCGGTTTGTGCAGGCGCCGAGCCGGCGAGCCTGGGCGAGTTCGCGGCCGCAGCGGCAAGCGGAGACGCCGCCACAGCGGATCGTGCGCTGCGTTTGGCCCAAGGCGCAGGCGTTGCTCCGGTCGCGGCGTGCCGCGCCCTCTCCAACCACCTACTCCGCATCGCTGACATCCGCGCGAAGATGGACCAGCGCTGGCCGATCGACCGCGCGGTCGCCTCTTCCGGCCCGCCCGTGTTCGGGCCGCGCCGCGACGAGCTGTTGCGTCAGGTCCGGCAATGGAATGACGAGCGTCTGGGCGCCGCGCTTTCCGCCACGCTCGCATGCGAGCGCGCGCTGAAAGCCGCCGGCGGCGGCGCCGATCAGGCTGTCATCGGCCGCGCCGCCTTCGAAGTCGCCCGCCAGGCGCGCGCCTCGAAGCGCTGAGCCGCCCTCTACCGCGTTCTGACGGACGCCATCAGCCGGCGGCAAATGTCTTCTAGCTGTTCGGCGGTGGCGTATTTCACCGTGATCTCGCCGCCCGTCGCGCCGCGGTCATTGATCTCGACATCGAGACCGAGCGCTGCAGACACTTCCCGCTCGATCTTGAGCGTGTCGGCGGGCTTGCCGCCGCCGCCACCCGAACGGCTCGACGATGGCGCGGAGCGCCGCGTGCCGGCTTCGTCATGAGTCTTGCGAGCAAGCGCCTCTGCGTCGCGCACGGTCATGCCAAGCTCGAGGATCTGGCGCGCAAGCGCTTCAGGGTCGGGCGCAGACGCAATGGCGCGCGCATGACCTGCTGAGAGCTTCTGATCCGAGACCAGCTCGCGCACGCGCGCGGGCAGCGCCAGCAGCCGGAGCGTA
>JAUIEH010000196.1 GCA_030428405.1 Alphaproteobacteria bacterium | reverse complement strand
CGTGCGGCGCTGGCCTATGACGAACACAGTCGCCCGCTGGTGCTCGATTTCAAACATGGCGGGCGCACGGACATGGCGGCGACCTTCGCCGGCTGGATGGCGCAGGCCGGCGGCGAACTGGTAGAGGAGGCCGACGCTTTTTTGCCTGTGCCGCTGCACCCCGAGCGTCTGGCGGCGCGCCGTTTCAATCAGGCCGGACTGCTCGCACAAGCGCTCTGCAAGCGTGCGGCCGGCCGGTTCGACCCCGACAGCCTGAGGCGCACGCGCGCAACGCCAAGTCAGGGCGGGCTGAGCGCGGATGGGCGACGGCGCAATGTCGCCGGCGCATTCGCCATGCGAGACGGCGCGCGCGCCGCCGTGGCCGGCAAGCGCCTCGTTCTGGTGGATGATGTGTATACGACTGGAGCCACGCTTTCGGCTTGCGCGCGGGTGCTCAAGCGGGCGGGCGCCGCGCGCGTGGACGCTGTCGCGCTTTGTCGCGTCGTGCGGCCGCGCGATGGCCTTATCTAAACGGACGAATGCGCCTATTTGTAGCGCTATGGCGAAAGCGACTGTTTATACGACGATGGCGTGCGGCTATTGCGCGCGCGCTCTCAAGCTCCTGCGATCGAAGGGCGTCGAGATTGAAGAGCTCGAAGCCGGCTTCGATGCAAAATTGCGCGCCGAAATGGTCGCGCGCAGCGGCGGACGGAATTCCTTCCCGCAAGTCTTTATCGGCGAGCGTCATGTCGGCGGCTCAACCGATCTGGCTGCGATGGAAGCAGACGGCAGGCTCGACGAAATCCTGGCGGAGGCCGGCTGATGGCTGAAGCGCGCGACGACCTCCGCATCGGCCTCGTGCAGATGCGTTCAGGCGTTGAGATCGCCGCGAACATCGCAGTGGCCGAAGACCTCGTTTCTCAGGCGGCCGGCGCGGGCGCCGAGCTCATTGTCACGCCGGAAGCGACCAATATCGTGCAGCGCGACGACAAGGCGCTGCTGGGCGCTTTGAGCCGCGGCGCGGATGAGGAATCCATCGCGGCTTTCGCCGACATGGCGCGGCGTCATCAATGCTGGCTGCTTGTTGGTTCACTGATGGTCAGCGCGCCCGACGGACGCGCCGCCAATCGCTCTCACCTGTTCGCGCCCGACGGCGTGCTGGCGGCCTATTACGACAAGATCCATCTCTTCGACGTGCGCCTCGGCGAGGGCGAGCAATATCGCGAATCGCGCGCAATCGCGCCCGGCGACGCCGCGCGTCTCGCGCAGACGCCGTGGGGGCCGATCGGTCTGACCATTTGCTACGACCTGCGCTTTCCGCAGCTTTATCGCGCGCTCGCCGCCGCCGGCGCACGGATATTGACCGTACCCGCAGCGTTCACGCGGCCGACCGGGGAGGCGCATTGGGAAACGCTCTTGCGCGCCCGCGCCATTGAATGCGGGGCCTTCGTGGTCGCACCGGCGCAGGGCGGCCGCCATGACGACGGCCGGGCGACCTGGGGCCATTCGACCGTCATCGATCCCTGGGGCGCGGTCGTCGCCCGGCTTGAAAATGACGAGCCCGGCGTTCTGATGGCGGATCTGGATCTGAGCCAGGTCGCAGAGGCGCGCGGCCGCATCCCGGCGCTTCAGCACGACCGGCCCTTCGCTGCGCCATGATCCGCTACGCGCTGATGTGCGGCTGCGGCCTGGAGTTTGAAGCCTGGTTCGGCGATTCAGCCGATTTTGACGCTCAATCCGCGCGCGGACTTGTGACCTGCCCCGATTGCGGCGGCGCAGATGTCCGCAAGCAGATCATGGCCCCCGCCGTAGCCGGCAAGTCTGACAAGCGCGGCGCATCGGACCCGGCCGAAGACGCAGCGCGCTTTGAGGACTTCGCAGCTCAAGTCCGCAAGCGCATCGCCGAGACGCATGAGAATGTCGGCGACAAATTTCCCGACGTCGCGCGCGCCATGCATCGCGGCGAAACCGAGCACAAGCCGATCTATGGCGAAGCCTCCAAATCCGACGCCGAAGCCTTGGCCGATGAGGGTGCGCCGGTCGCGCCATTGCCGGAGCCATTTGTACCGAAAGACCGTAAGAAGCTGAATTAGCTCGGCGAATCGGCTGGGATCGAAATTCTTGTCGGCCTCGCCATTCTGAACGGATCACCTTAGCGTCCCGCGCAAATCACGCCGCCGCTCTGATCAAGCCGGCGGACATGCCTGTTCAGGGGGGCGCACATGGTCTCGTTGATTTCGCCTGGCGGTCTTGCGCGCTTTGCGGTCGCAACCTCCGCTGCGCTTGGGCTTGCGGCGTGCAGCATCGGCATCGGTCCGCGCCAGGTGCCGCTCGACCGCTTCGACTACAACCAGGCCATCGCCATGTCCGCGCATGAGCAATTGCTGCTCAACATCGTGCGGCTGCGCTATCGCGATCCGATCAATTTCCTCGAAGTCCAGTCCGTGCTGACGAGCTATAATGTCGAACGCTCGACCTCGCTGGCGAGTGCGGTCGGCCTTGATTCGGGCCCGTTCGATGAAGAACTCGCGGGCAGTGTCGGCTTGCTCTACTCCGATACGCCGACCGTGACCTATGCACCGCTTCAGGGTTCGGATTATGCGCATCGTCTACTTGCGCCGATCCCGCCGGAAACGCTCGCGCTGCTCGCCCATGCCGGCTGGAGCATCGAGCGCTTGATGCTGTGCTGCGTCGACCGCATCGGCGACGTGCCGAACGCACGCTCCGCAACCGGACCGATGCCTAGCGTCATTCCGGACAATCGCGAGTTTCGCGGCATCGCGCGGGCGTTGCGTGCGGTGCAGGCGAGCGACGATCTCACCACGGACATCATGAACGCGGATGATGACGACACGCGCACACGGGTCGTTTTGACCTTCCCGGAAAATGACGACCGGCTGCGCGAGTTCGAAAACATGCTGGAGCGGCTGGCGGTGGAGGAGCTTTCGCTCGCCGACAGTTCCGACAGCGATCCGGTATTCGCGCTGGAGCTCACCGACGTCGCCACGCGCGACGGATCATCGCTCGCCGGCGATGTGCATCCCTTGCTGATGCGCGGGCGCGCGCTTCTGGGCGTGCTCTACGCCATGTCCCAGCTCGTCCAGGCGCCTGAAGAGCATATCGCGTCCGGCATAGCCTATTCACCCAACATGGCCGACCCGGACGGGCTTTGGGATGAGGTGATGGGCGGTTATTTCCGTGTCCGGACAAGTCCGTCGCGTCCCGATCGCGCCTTTGTCAGCGTGCGCTATCGCGGCCATTGGTTTTATATCGACGACACCGATCACGACACCAAGGCGACATTCGATCTGGTCGGGCATTTATTCGCGCTGCAGTCGGCCATCGCGGACGGCGAAACGCCGCTCGTCACCGTGTCTGCGCGCTGAACAGCGGCTTAGCCCGCGTCGATCACCGAAGCGCGTTCGACATTTTCGATCATTTCGCGGCTTTCGACGGTGTCGCGCACCCATTCGTCATGCGTGCGGCAGACCGTGCGCGGCACGCGGCTCGACAAGGTCGTCATGCGCACGCAGCGCACCGACGCCGCGCCTTGTTCGGACGCGGTCGGCTCCACGCGAATCGTATCGCCGAGTTCGGCGCGTTCGTCGGGCGTGGCGCAGGCCGCAGCAGCAAACGCTGCAGCGACGCTGATAAGCGCAAGTCTCAGCCGCACCATTTCGGCCTCCTCGAGACGCATGACGTACTGTCGTCCATCATAGCCAACTCGCGGCTAGTCGTCACCCGCGCAGCTTGTCGCAACTCATCGTTGAGCCGTCATCATGTAGTTCACACTGGCGTCCGAGCCGAGCGACCAGGCGTCGGCGAGGGGGTTGAATGAGACCCCGATCGGGCCCTCGACGCGCAGGCCTTCGCCTTCGAGTGGCGCGCGTATCTCATTGGGACGCAAGAACTTTTCGAACTGATGCGTGCCGCGCGGCAGCCAGCCGAGCACGTATTCGGCGCCGACGATCGCCAGCGCGAAGGCTTTCGCCGTGCGGTTCAATGTCGCGACGATCATGACGCCGCCCGGCGCCAGCAGGCGTGCGCAATCGCGCAGAAACATGTCCGGATCGGCGACGTGCTCGACGACTTCCATGTTCAAGACGACGTCGAAGGCCGGCTCGCCCGCGTCAATCAGCGCTTCAGCGGTGGTGCAGCGATAATCAATGTCGAGACCGACGCTTTCAGCATGGCTGCGCGCCACGCCGATATTGCGCGCGCCGGCGTCGACGCCGGTGACGGCCGCGCCAAGCCGCGTCATTGGCTCGCTCAGCAAACCGCCGCCACAGCCGATGTCGAGCAGGCGCAAGCCCTCGAAAGGCTTGCCGTCGTTGGGATCGCGGCCGAGTGCTGAGCAGACCGTGTCCTTGATGAAGCCGAGCCGGACCGGATTGAATTTATGCAGCGGCCGAAATTTTCCGGTCGGGTCCCACCATTCCTCCGCCATGGCGGCGAATTTGGCGGCCTCGTCGGGATCGACGCTGGCGCCGGGCGCCGTTTCGGCTAGGGCTTCGGCTGGGCTCATTTGTGCTCGTCTCTTCTCGCGTTCGCAGGATATTTGCATGCCGAAGCTTCGGCGCACTATACGGCGCGGTCCCCATTCGCCGCGATTTCGCAGGCGCGAAGAAGCCGCGCTAGGCTGTTGAGTACATGGTCACTTCGAGACGAGTTCTCAAATTTGGCGGCACATCAATGGCCGATGCGGCGCGCATCCGCGCCTCCGCGGCTCTGGTCGCGCATGAAGCGCGGAACGGTCCGGGCGTCGCGGTCGTCGTATCCGCGCAAGCCGGGGAGACCGACAGGCTCGTCGGGCTGGCTGCCGAGTTCGGCGGAAATCCGCAGGCGGGCGAGCCTTATGACGTCATCGCCTCATCGGGCGAACAGGTCAGTTGCGGGCTGATGTCGCTCGCGCTGGCGGAGCTGGGCCTTGCCTCGCGCGTCTGGCTCGGCTGGCGCCTGCCGGTGCGCACGGACGGCGTGCATGGCGCGGCGCGGATCACCGACATTGCGGCCAGCGAGCTGGGTGCGGCGATCGATGGCGGCGAGATCGCCGTCGCGCCAGGTTTCCAGGGCGTCACGGAGGACAACCGCGTCACCACGCTTGGCCGGGGGGGCACGGATACGAGCGCTGTCGCGCTGGCCGCGGCGCTGGACGCAGAGCGTTGCGACATCTTCACCGATGTCGACGGCGTCTACACGACGGATCCGCGCATCGAGAAGCGCGCGCGCCGGCTTGATCGTATATCGTATGAAGAAATGCTCGAGATGGCCTCGCTCGGCGCCAAGGTTTTGCAAACGCGCTCCGTCGAGCTGGCCATGGCCAAGCGCGTGCCGGTGCGCGTCTTGTCGAGCTTTCGTGCGCCCGGCGAGGCGAATCCGGGCACGGTCGTTTGCGACGAGGATGAGATCATGGAAAAGCGCATCGTCAGCGGGATCGCCTATAGCCGCGATGAAGCGCGCGTGACGCTGTTTTCGCTGCCCGACACGCCGACAGCGCTCGCTCAAGTGTTCACTGTGCTCGCCGGGGCGGGCGTCAGCGTCGACATGATCGTACGCAGTCAGGCGCGCTCTCAGCATGCGGCGAACCTTTCGTTCACGGTCGGACACGCCGATATCGACCGCGCCATCGACATCATGCGCGCGGCGCAAACTGATCTGGGTTTCGCCGATCTTGAAGCGCAAAAGGAATTGTCGAAGGTCTCCGTCATCGGCGTGGGCATGCGCAGCCAGGCTGGCGTCGCGCAGCAAATGTTCGCTGCGCTGGCCGAGCGCGGCATCGCCATCGATGCGGTCTCAACCTCGGAGATCAAGATTTCCGCGCTTGTGCCCATCGACTACACGGAGCTCGCCGTGCGCGCACTCCATGCCGCATACGGACTGGAT
>JAUIEH010000195.1 GCA_030428405.1 Alphaproteobacteria bacterium | reverse complement strand
GCGCGGCTCGAAGCCATGCGCGACAGCGAGGACGGCTTCTTTCTCGCCGAGGAGGATTGGCGGCTGCGCGGTCCAGGCGACATGCTCGGCACGCGCCAGAGCGGGGAAACGCGCTATCTGCTCGCCGATCTCAGCGCGCATGGCGATTTGCTGGAGATCGCCGCCTCGGATGCGCGCGCCGTCGTGCAGCGCGACGCCGAACTCAAAACAGAGCGCGGCGATGCGCTGCGCACGCTGCTTTATCTGTTCGACCGCGATCGCGCCGTCGGCCTGCTCAAGGCCGGATAAGCCGGCAGTCTTCGCTACTGCGCTTCATCATTGGGCTGGCGCAGATTGTCTGGCAGCTCCGTGAACACGACGGCGGGCTCATTGCCGGCAGGCTCGCCCGGCTGTTCGCCGCGTCTGCGCCGGCCGCGTCGCTGTTGTTGTTGTTCGGCTTCCTCACCCGGCGATACGAGACCAGCGGAAATGATCAGCTTGGCGCCCTCCTCCACGGTCATATCGAGAATGTGGAGGTCTTCGCGGCGGGTATAGAGGATGAAACCGGAGGTCGGATTGGGCGTGCTGGGCACGAAAATGCCGACATAACCCTCGCCCAGCTTGCCGCGCACTTCGCTTTTCGCGCTCGCCGTCACGAACGCCAGCGCCCACAAGCCTTTGCGCGGATACTCCACCAGCGCGACTTCCTTGAAGCTCGACTCCCGCTGGGCTGCGATCGATTCAACGATCTGCTTGAGCGCGGAGTAGATGTTCCGGATCACCGGCAGGCGGTGAACGATGCGCTCGCCGACCGAGAGCAGCGAGCGGCCGAAGAAATTGCGCGCGAATGCGCCGAGCATCGTCAAAACGATGGCGGCGAACGCCAGCCCAAGGCCCGGAATTGCGAATTCCTCAGGAATTCCAGGAATTTCGCGCAGATAGGTCTCCGGATTATAGAGGTCCGGAATGCGCGGCTTGAGCTGATTGTCGACGAAAGTGATGAAGGCGTAGACGAGATAAGCGGTCACAGCGACAGGCGTTGCGACCACGATCCCGGTGAAGAAGCTGTTGCGCAGCCAGCGCCAGACGCCGAAACGCTCGCGATCGTCGCGCCTGCGGCGTGTTCTGCGTTCAGATCTGCGGGCCATCAGCTACTCCGCGCTGTCCCGGCGTTGCGACTCAGTCGCTCGCCGCAGGTTCATGATATGACACCGGGGTTGAGACCGCTTCAAGGCGGCCTCTCAAACGGAGAAGATGCGTGGCTCAGCGGCGTTGGATGTCCAGAATCGGCGGAATTGCAGCCGCAGCAGCCGGCGTGATGGTGCTGGCCGCCATGATCGGCTTCCGTGAAAACCTGTTCAGATGGTGGATGGACCCGCGCACGCCGTTCCAGACGACCCAGCCTCCGAGCGAACCCGACTACGCGCTGGACGAAAACTGGGCCTATCGCGGCGGCGAAATAGAGGACGGCGAAGCGGCCGTTTTCTTCGTCCATCCGACGACTTATTGGGGCGGCGAATCCTGGAATGCGGCGATCGACCATCCCGAAGCGCGCGTCCGGCTCGACTACGCCTATATGCCGAGCCATGCGGGACCCTATTTCATCGCCGGGCCGGTCTGGGCGCCGCGCTACCGCCAGGCCTCGCTCTTCACGGCGCTGACGCATCGCTATGACGCCCAGCAGGCGCGCACGCTCGCCTCGGAGGACATTGAGCGCGCCTTCGAGGAATTTCTCTCCGAAATCCCGGAAGACGCGCCGATCATTCTCGCCGGGGTCGAGCAAGGCGCGCTGCACGTTCTGCGAGTCTTGATGAATCGGGCCGCCGAGGACGATGTGCAGATGCGCATCGTGGCGGCTTATCTCAACGACTTCGCCGTGCCGGTGGACGCCCTGCGGATGATCCCGGATCTGCCCTTGTGCTCGTCAGCGGACGAAACCCGCTGCATCGTCGCTTGGGCCTCGGCGCATGAAGACGAGTCCGATGAAATCTCGCGCCTGCGCGATCGCACCATGGTCTGGAATGAGGAAGGCCGGCTGGAGCCCACCCAGGGACGCGCGCTCGCTTGCGTCAATCCGCTCCTGGGCGCTGCGACCGAGGACTTCGTTCCGCGCCGGCAAAACCAGGGCGCCGTCAACGCCAGCGGCCTCAATGACGGCGCAGAGCCCGCGCCCGTGTCCGCGCAGACCAGCGCGCAGTGTCGCGACGGCGTGTTGTTGATCGAAGAACCGAATGCGCCGAGCCTGCGCGAAGGCTGGTCCTGGGGCGGACGCTTCAAGCCGCGCGCGACAAATCTGTTCTATGCTGACATTCGCGCCGACATCGAACGGCGGCTGGCCGCTGCAGAGGCCGCGCGCATCGCGGCGGCGGAAGCCGAAAACGCAACCGACGAACCCGCAGCAGCGCCGCCGATCGATGAAACCGTCGTCATCGAGGACGCGCCGATCATGCCGGTCCCAGAATCAGAAGATTAAGTTCGAAGGCGAAGTCCGGACCCTGAATAGGCAGGCTGTGTTTCGAGACTGAGCGCGGGCGCTGACGCGTCCCTACTCGCCCGCCAGCTTGGAAATGGTCGAGGTCGTGGAACGGTCCGCCACGAAGGGCGCGATCACGATCTCCACGCCTAGCTCGCGCATCACCGGCGCTTCAGGCAGCGTGTCGGGCTGATAGTCGCCGCCTTTGACATAGACGTCCGGACGCAGCGCCCGCGTCACCTCAATGGCGGTGTCTTCTTCAAACACGACCGCAATGTCCACTGGGCCAAGGGCTGCGATCAGTTCAGCGCGCTCATCCTGCGTATTGATGGGGCGCGCCTCGCCTTTCAGTCGGCGCACGGAAGCATCCGAATTCACAGCGACGACGAGCTTGTCGCACTGCGCGCGCGCGGCTGCGAGCGTGGCGAGATGGCCGACATGCAGAATGTCGAAACAGCCATTCGTCAGTCCAACCCGCAATCCCTCATGGCGCCAGCGCGCGACGCGCTCGCTCGCTTCTTCGATTGTGGCGACGCCGCTGCCCGCGCCCGTCCGACCGAGCGCATCATTGATGATTTCCTGCGGGCGCACGATTGCGGTGCCGGCCTTTGTGACCACCACGCCGGCGGCGCGATTGCTGAACGCGATCGCCTCGGGCAAGGAGGCGCCGGCGGCAAGGCCCAGCGCCAGGGCCGAGATGCTTGTGTCGCCCGCGCCTGAGACATCGAAAACATCGCGCGGCTGCGAAGGAAAATAACGCGCCTGTTCGCCGCGCGACTTCAGCGCCATGCCCTTGGCGCCGCGTGTGGCCAAGAGGTTCGCGACGCCGCCCAGCGAAGCCTCGAGCGCGTCGAGCGCCGCTTCGACCTCTGCATCGCTTTCGCTGGCGAGGCCCGTTTCAAGCGACAATTCGAGCGCGTTGGGCTTGATCAGATACGCCCCGTCATAGCGCGTAAAATCGCGGCCGCGCGGATCAACCGCGACCTTCTTGCCGGCTGCATTGGCCGCCTCGATGACCGCGCGCGAAACGCGCGGCGCGATGGAGCCGCGTCCGTAATCGGATAAAATCACGACGTCGCAGGACGCCACGAGGCCGGCTGCGGCTTCAATGAGCTTGTCTTCCGTGTCCGCATCAATCGCGCCGTCCGGGTCGCGGTCGACGCAAAGGAGCTGATGGCCCGCCGAGACATAGCGCGTCTTCACCGGCGTCGAGCGGCCAATGGCGACGACGAGCTCGACATCCTTGATGTGCTGGCTTTGGGCGAGGACGGTGGAGAGTTCATGGCCTTCTGCGTCGTCGCCGATGACGCCGACCAGAACGGCCTCGCCGCCAAGCGCATCGACATTGCGCGCGACATTGCCGCACGCGCCCAGCATGACGTCGCGCCGGCGTTCGCGCATCGCCACGACCGGCGCCTCGCGCGACACACGGTCAGCGTCTCCATAGACGAAGCGGTCGAGCACGAGGTCGCCAATGCAGAGCACGCGCGTTTTCGCGCAGCGCTCGAGGAGAGCCTCAAGTGCGGCCGGCGACATGAACCACCCCTAAATTCCCAATCTAGGCCAATGTGTTAGGCGTGGACGCTATGCCTGTCCAGAAGCGGACGCACGCGCTTTGGCGAGCTTGTCGAAGGCCTGCAGCTCCGCACAGAGCGCCTCAAACTCGCCCAAAGGCACCATGTTGGGACCATCAGACGGCGCATTGTCGGGATCCGGGTGGGTTTCCATGAACACCGCCGCCACGCCGACCGCGACGGCCGCGCGCGCCAATGTGGGCACGAATTCGCGCTGTCCGCCGCTCGTTGTTCCCTGCCCGCCCGGTGTTTGCACCGAGTGGGTCGCGTCAAACACGATGGGCGCGCCGAACTGGGCCATGATCGGCAAAGAGCGCATGTCGCTGACGAGCGTGTTGTAGCCGAACGAGGCGCCGCGCTCGGTGACGAGCACATTGGGATTGCCGACGCCGGTGACCTTGGCGATGACGTTTTTCATGTCCCAGGGCGCGAGGAACTGGCCCTTCTTGATGTTGACGACCTTGCCCGTCTGCGCAGCCGCGATCAGCAAATCGGTCTGGCGGCATAAAAACGCCGGTATTTGAAGGACATCGACGACTTCGCCCACGCTTTCGCACTGGGCGGCCGAGTGTACGTCCGTCAGCACGGGCAGGCCGAGCGTTTCGCGGATTTCAGCGAAAACCGGCAGCGCGTTTTCGAGGCCGACGCCGCGCGCGCTGGATAAAGACGTCCGGTTCGCCTTGTCGAATGAGGTTTTGTAGATGAGGCCGGCGCCGAGCCGCTGCGCGATTTCCTTCAGCGCGCTCGCCGTTTCCAGCGCGTGCTCACGGCTCTCCATCGCGCACGGGCCTGCGATGAACGTCACCGGCAGGCTCTGACCGATGCAGACATTTCCAGCGCCAGCGGCGATTTCGACGACGTCGTTCGGCGGCACGGCGACGGAGGAGTGAACGGTCACGTGAGGGCGCTCCCAACAGCCAGCAATTTCTCCATTCATATGGACCTTAACGCGCAACAGCGAAAGGCCGCCAATCCGCTGCGCGTGAGGCCGAAATGATCCGGTCCTCGCGGGCCTGCGTAAATGCTTCGTGAAACGCTGCGTAAAACGGGTTCGGGAACACAGCTTGGCCGCCAAAGCGAAACACGCCGAAGACGCGCCCGCGATCATCTGGTTCCGCCAGGATCTGCGCCTTGCCGACAATCCCGCGCTGCGCGCGGCGATTGATTCCGGCCGGCCGGTCACGGCGCTCTATGTGCTCGACGACATGACGCCCGGCGCCTGGCGCTGGGGCGGCGCATCACGCTGGTGGCTTCATCAAAGCCTGGAGAAGCTCAGCGCCGATTTGGAAGGCTTGGGCGTGCAGCTGGTGCTGAGAGGCGGGCCTGCGCGCGACGTCGTTCCCGACTTTGCGCGCGAGACCAACGCCGCCGCACTGTTCTGGAACCGACTTTATGAGCCTTTCGCGGTGGAGCGCGACGCCGACATCAGAGCCGCGTTGCGCGACGAAGATGTCGAGACAGAGAGCTTCAACGCCGCCTGCTTGTTCGAACCCTGGACCGTCAAAACCAATGCCGGCGATCCTTATCGCGTGTTCACCCCCTATTGGCGCTCCGCGCGCACCGAAGATTTGCCGGCCGACGCACTGAGCGCGCCCGAACGCGCTGCGCCATGCAAGACGCACTGGCCGAGTGATGCTCTGCACGATTGGGCGCTTTGCCCGACCAAGCCCGACTGGGCCGGCGGTCTGCGCAAGGCCTGGCGCGTCGGCGAGAGGGCCGCGAACGAGCGGCTGGGCCGCTTCATCGAGGATATTCTCGCCGATTATCCCGAAACGCGCGATTTTCCCGGCGTCGACGGCGTGTCTCGTCTTTCGCCGCATCTGCACTGGGGCGAAATCAGCCCGAAGCAGGTCATCGCCGCC
>JAUIEH010000194.1 GCA_030428405.1 Alphaproteobacteria bacterium | reverse complement strand
CACCCGTCTCATTTAAGCGTACGAAAAGCCCGGCGCGCGTGACCCCGGTGACGCGGCCCTCAAACACGGCGCCGATGCGGTCGGAGAGATAAGCGGCGAGATAGCGGTCCATGGCGTCGCGCTCAGCCGCCATGGCGCGGCGTTCGGCGAAGGAAATGCGTTCGGCGATGGTGTCGAGGCGCTTTTCCTGATCCTCGCTCAATCCGTCATCGCCCAGCCGTAACGCCTTGATCAGCGCGCGATGAACGATGAGGTCGGCATAGCGCCGGATCGGCGAGGTGAAATGGGCGTAATGGCTCAGATTGAGCCCGAAATGGCCGATATTTTCCGGCGAGTAGACGGCCTGGGATTGCGTGCGCAAAACCATCTCATTGACGACGTCGGCATTCTCGCCTTCCTTGGCTTTCGTCAGTAGGCGGTTGAAGCGCGCGGGCGTGACGACTTCGCCCTTGGTCCAGCGCAGACCCGTCTCGGGCAGGAAATCGGCGAGCGCGTCGAGCTTTTCGGGCGAGGGCGCATCATGAACGCGGAAGATCAAAGGCTGGCGCTTTTTCTCCAGCGTTTCGGCCGCGCAGACATTAGCCTGGATCATCATCTCTTCGATCAGACGATGCGCTTCGAGACGCTCGCGCCGGCTGATCTCTGCGACATGGCCGTTCTCATCGATGCGCACGCGCCGCTCCGGCGCGTCGATGTCGAGCGGCTGGCGACGGTCGCGCGCTTGAGCCAGCGCCTGATAAGCGTTCCAGAGCGGCTTCAGCACAGGGTCCAGCAAAGGCCCGGTCACGTCGTTCGGCTGGCCGTCGATCGCGGACTGGAAATCCTCATAAGCGAGCTTCGCGGCGGAGCGCATCCATCCGCGCACGAATTTGTGCGCGCGCTTTTCACCGTCCGCGCCGAAGACCATGCGCACGGCGAAGCAGGGACGCGGCTCTTTCGGGCGCAGCGAGCATAAATCGGTGGACAGACGCTCGGGCAGCATCGGCGCCACGCGGTCCGGGAAATAGACCGAGTTGCCGCGCTCTTCTGCGCCGCGGTCGAGCGCTGAGCCGGGAACCACATAGGCCGCGACATCGGCGATGGCGACCATCACCACCCAGCCGCCGGGATTATTCGGGTCCTCATCGGGCGCAGCCCACACCGCGTCGTCATGGTCGCGCGCATCGGACGGGTCGATTGTGATCAGAGGAATGTCGGTGAGGTCTTCACGACCTGCCGGCGTTACGGGCGCGACGGTCTCGGCTTGGCGCGCCTCGTCCTCGCCAAAGCCGTCCGGCACGCCGTGGGCGTGCAGCGCGATCAGCGTCGCCGCCTTGGGACCATCCGCGCGCCCGACCGTCTCCACGATGCGCACGCGGCGCGGTCCCGCCTGACGCCCGGAGAGCGGCGTGCACGCGACGAGGTCGCCGATCTTGGCCTTGCGCACATCATCCTTTTCAAGCGCGTAGGGGCCTTTCGAGCCGACATCGACGGGTGCGATGACGATGCGGCCGGCTTCCTCGCGCACTACGCCGAGCAGGCGGCGGCCTTCCTTGCCGAGCTTCTTGATGATGCGCGCGGTCGCGCCGCCGTCCTCGTCGCGCTCGATGCGCGCAAGCGCGCGATCGCCCACGCCAAGCGCCGCTCCGCCATGCCGGCCGCCTGCGCTTTCACGTGGCGGAATGCGGATGTCGGCGGGCGCATCGGCGCCGCCGGCCGTCCAGCGCGCCATCAGCTCGCCATCCGCGTCGCGGTCGACGACTTCGATCACGGCGACATTGGGCGGGGCGCCGACGATGGCGTAACCGCGCTTGCCGCGCTTTTCGATCACGCCGTCGCTTTCCAGCGTGCGCAGCAGCGCCTTGAGTTCGAGCTTTTGTTCCGCACTCAGACGCAAGGACCGACCAAGCTCGCGTTTGCCGTAAGCGCCGGGATGTTCGCGGATGAGGGCGAGCACCGCGTCGCGGTCGAGCGCGTCAGCCTCGCCTGACCGCGACATGGCCTATTCCGCCGCCGACTGGGCGTCGCCCTTCTTGGGCTTGCTCGCCGATTTTTTGGCCGTTCCTTTGGCGGAAGATTTCTTCGTCGTCTTGGCCTTAGACTTGGCGGCGGTCTTGGATTTCGCCGCCGCCTTGGGCTTCTTGCCGCCTTTGGCGTCTTTTTCCGCGATCAAACGCACGGCGTCTTCCAGCGTGACGCTCTCAGGCGCTACGTCCTTGGGAAGCGTGGCGTTGGTCTTTTCGTGCTTGATATAGGGACCATAGCGCCCGCTCATCACATTGACCGGCTTGCCGGTCTCGGGATGTTCGCCAAGCTCGCGCAGGGGCGCTTGCTGGCCCGGACGCTTGCCGCGCGAGGCGCGCTTTTCAGCGATCAGCGTGACGGCGCGGTTCAATCCGATGTCGAACAATTCTTCGATATCGGACACGTTCGCATAGGTCTTTTCGTGCTTCACGAAGGGGCCATAGCGGCCAAGATCGGCGGTGATTTCGCCGCCTTCGTCGGGATGCACGCCGACCGTGCGCGGCAGGCTCAACAGGCGCAGCGCTTTTTCCAGCGTCATATCCTGCGGGTCCCAGCCCCGCGGCACGCTGGTGCGCTTGGGTTTGTCGTCGTCGTTCTCGGGCGCAAGTTCGACATAGGGGCCGAAGCGACCGGATTTGAGCGAGACCTCGCGACCGGTTTCCGGGTCGGGTCCGAGCACGCCGTCGCCGACGGCCGCCGCCTTGTCCGGATCTTCGCCGAGCTGGCGGGTATATTTGCACGGCTCATCGGCATTGTAGTTCGAGCAGCCGATGAAGGCGCCCCATTTGCCGGCCTTGATCGTCAGCCGTCCGTCCTTGCACGCAGGACATGCGCGCGGATCGGTTCCGTCTTCGCGCGGCGGGAAGAAATGCGGGCCGAGCGCCTCGTCGATCGCGTCGATGACGTCGGAGCGTTTGAGTTCGCCGGCTTCATCCGTGGAGCGGGAGAACTCGCGCCAGAACTCGTTCAAGAGGTCCTTCCAGCCAAGCTCGCCGGCAGAGACCTGGTCGAGCTTCTCTTCCAGGCTGGCGGTGAAGTCATATTCGACATAGCGCTTGAAATATTCTTCCAGAAACGCGGTGACGAGCCGGCCCTTATCTTCCGGATAGAAACGGTTCTTTTCGAGCCGCACATATTCCCGGTCGACCAGGGTCGAGAGGATCGAGGCGTAAGTCGAAGGCCGTCCAATGCCGAGCTCTTCGAGCTGCTTGACCAGCGAGGCTTCGGAAAAGCGCGGCGGCGGCTGCGTGAAATGCTGCTCCGGCTTGACTTCTTTGGCCTCGGCGGCTGCGCCTTGTTTGACGTCGGGCAGGCGGGCCTCGTCGTCGTCGCCGGCTTTCACATTGGCGTCGATATCGTCGCGGCTTTCGAAATAAACGCGCAGGAAGCCGTCGAATTTCACCACCGAGCCCGTCGCGCGCAGTCCGGTGTTTTTATCGGCGGACAAAATATCGATGGTCGTGCGCTCGAGCCGCGCCGCGGCCATCTGGCTCGCGATGGCGCGCTTCCAGATCAGCTCATAAAGCCGGCGCTCATCCTCGCCGAGGCGCAGATCGCCGGGCTTGCGGCGAAAGCTGGTCGGGCGGATGGCTTCGTGCGCTTCCTGAGCGTTCTTGGCCTTGGAGGAATAAAAGCGTGGCTTTTCCGGCGTATACGCATCGCCGAATTCCTCGCCGATGACGGTGCGCGCCTGGTTGAGCGCTTCGCCCGCCATCTGCACGCCGTCTGTACGCATGTAAGTGATGAGGCCGACGGTTTCCCCGCCAATGTCGATGCCTTCATAGAGCTTTTGAGCGACCTGCATGGTGCGCTTGGCGGAAAAGCCAAGCTTGCGCGAGGCTTCCTGCTGCAGGGTCGAGGTGATGAAGGGCGGGGCGGGATTGCGCGAGACGGGCTTGGCCTCGACCGAGTCGATTTTGAATGCAGCCGTCTCGATCGCCGTCCTGGCTTCCTTGGCGCGCGCCTCATCGGGAATGTCGAATTTCTTGAGCTTCTTGCCGTCGAGAATCGACAAGCGCGCCTGAAACGGCTCCGAGCCGTCGGCGCTGACGGCGGCGTCGACGGTCCAATATTCCTGTGGAACGAAGCGCTCGATCTCCATCTCGCGCTCGGTGACGAGGCGCAATGCGACCGATTGCACGCGTCCGGCCGAGCGCGCGCCCGGCAGTTTTCGCCAGAGCACGGGCGAAAGCGTGAAGCCGACAAGATAATCGAGCGCGCGGCGGGCCAGATAGGCGTTCACCAGCTCCATGTCGACGTCGCGCGGCTTGCCCATCGCATCGAGCACGGCGCTCTTCGTGATGGCGTTGAAGACGACGCGCTTGACCGGCTTGTCCTTGAGCGCGCGCCTGTTGGCGAGGGCCTCAAGCAGGTGCCAGGAAATGGCTTCGCCTTCGCGATCCGGGTCGGTCGCGAGGATCAGACTGTCGGCGTTTTTCACCGCATCGGCGATGTCCTTGAGCCTCTTGGACGACTTCGGGTCGACCTCCCAGCTCATGGCGAAATCCTCGTCGGGACGCACGGAGCCATCCTTCGAAGGTAAGTCTCTGACATGACCGAAGCTGGCGACCACGTGGTAGTCGCCGCCGAGATATTTATTGATGGTCTTAGCCTTGGCGGGCGATTCGACCACGACGACGTGCATGCATGCCTCGCTAAAACGCGGCGCCTTCAGCCCCCCGGCGCGCGCCGGAAACTGGGAAACGCCCCCGCTCGTGTCAACGGGCGCCGTTGCACTTGCGCATTAAGGGTGATTAGAATACGACGCTCGCGTAGGCTGCGTTGAGGAGCGTAGCGCCCCAAATGAGTGCGCCGACAAAACAAGACATAGCGGAATATGTCGCCGACATGGGCCGCGAACTCGCCACGCTCGCCCGCAGCGTTAAGCTTGATGAGCCAGCGCAGCATTTTGAAGCAGGCGCGCGCGCCGCTCACGCGCAAGCGCCCTCATCGGATGATGACGAGACGACAAAACCGCCGGGAAGCTGAACCGCGCGGCCTGCCAGCTCAAGTTCAACCAGCGCCGCCGCGACAGCGCTGGCGGGCGCCTCCGAAAATCTGACGACGTCGTCGCGCGGCGTCGGCGTTGGCGATAACAGCTCGGCGACGCGGTCGCGCACCTTATCGGCGGCTTCATCAAGCGCAGCCTCATCGAGCGGCGGATCTTCGTAGTCCTGACCAGGTTCAAACGTTGCGCTCAGGCGCGCGCCGTCGAGCACGTCACGCACATCGCGCGCGTTCTCGATCAGAGCCGCGCCTTCGCGAATGAGCCGGTTGGCGCCTTTGGCGCGCGGGTCGAGCGGGGAGCCGGGCGCCGCCATCACCTCGCGGCCTTGTTCGCCTGCAAGCCTTGCCGTGATGAGCGAGCCGGAACGCTCGGCCGCCTCGATGACGACGACGCCTTCGCTCAGTCCGGAAATGATTCCGTTTCTGCGCGGAAAATCGCGCGCTTTGGGGACGCGGCCGAATGGGCGCTCCGACACCACCGCGCCTTGCTCGATGATGCGCGCGCGCAGCGCTGCATTTTCCGGGGGATAAATATTGTCCACGCCGCCGGCGACAACGGCGACCGTGCCGGCGTCGCCCTTGAGCGCGCCGTCATGGGCGGCCGCATCGACGCCGCGTGCGAGGCCTGAGACGACGAGAAAGTCCGCCTGCGACAGATCGCGCGCAATGTCATGCGCAAAGCGTCGCCCGATCGCAGAAGCGCTGCGCGCGCCGACGAGCGCGACGCTGCGCTGGGCGAGTCGGGCCGCGTCTCCCAGGACGGTGATGACGGCGGGTGGATGTTCCAGGCGCGCCAGCAAGCGCGGATAAGCCGCATCGCGCAGCGTAAGCAGCTGAGCGCCCGCCTTGGCGCTGACCTCTTCCTCGCGCTTGACGAGATCGGCGGAGGCGATGGCCAGCGGGTCGA
>JAUIEH010000193.1 GCA_030428405.1 Alphaproteobacteria bacterium | reverse complement strand
ACACCGTTCTCGATGCGTCGCCCATGGAGCCGTTCGCGAGCGCCTGGTATCCGCTGCGCTTCTATTGGTTCGAGGACGGCGTTTACTTGACCGCTGTCGGCGCCGAGCACGCAGAACTGGTCGGCGCGCGGGTCGAAACGATTGGTGAGACCCAAGCGCACGAGGCGATGGTCGCTGCGTCCGCGCTTATAGGGGCGGAAAACGAGTTTGATGCGCGCGAGCGCATCTATTGGGCTTCGAATGCGGCGGTCATGCGTGAACTGGGCTTTGCTGAGGCGGACGGCGGGCTGCGCATTAGCTTGGTCGATCAGACGGGCGCCGATCGCGAGGTGACAGTTTCGCCGCTTGATCAGAACGGAAGCCTCAGCTGGCGTTTCTGGGGCGAAAACCATCCGCCCGTGGCGACCGACACCGGTTCAGTGGCGTGGGGCGGACATTCGTCCGACAGCTTCTGGCGGGGCGATGAAACGATGCCGCTCTTTTTGCGCGATCGACGTCCATATCACATTGAAGTGCTTGAAGAGCCGGGTGTCGTCTATTTCCAATTCAACGCCGTCATGCGCGATTTCCGGGACGACAGTTTCGAGGCTGCTTTTGGGCGCGTATTCGACGCGCTCGACGCAGATCCGTCTCGACGTCTCGTCGTAGACATAAGATTCAATTTCGGCGGCGACGGCTCAATTTTGCAGCCATTCGTACACGAAGTCATTCGCCGCCCGCGCCTGATGCAGTCCGGCGCGCTGACCGTCATTACCGGGCGGCAGACTTTTTCAGCCGGCGTCAATCTGTTGTCCGCGCTTGTTGAGCATGTCGATCCAGTGCTTGTCGGTGAGCCGGCGGGCGCGGGGCACAACGCTTTCGGCAACGCTGAGACCTTCGTGCTTCCGAATTCCGAGATGGAGCTGTCTGTTTCGGCGGTGCTTCACGTCGGAACGGGGTGGTCCGAACAACCTGGCGAGGACCAGCGGCTCGTCGCGGTGGATTTTTATACGCCGATGACGGGCGAGGACTATTTCGCCGGCAGCGATCCCGCCATGGCGCTCATCCTCAGCGGGGACGACCTGCGATCTTTGGAGGCGATCGCCGCCGCAGAGGACGCCGAGACCTTGCGCGGCGTATTTGAAGAACGCGTCGCCACGCATGGCGAGCTCGACTGGTGGCGCGCGACCGGCATGTGGGAGATGAATGCTGCGGGCAACGAGCTTTTGCGCGCGGGTCGTCTCTCAGAGGACGCCGAATTGATCGAGCGCGCCGTCATGGCGCTGCAAATCAACGCCGAGGTCTATCCGGAGTGGTGGAACAGCTGGGACAGCCTGGCTGAGGCGCATATGGCGGCGGGTCGAAACGAGGAAGCGATCCGGCTCTACGAACGCTCGCTCGCTCTCAATCCCGGCAACGACAACGCCAGACACATGATCGCGGAATTGCGCGACGGCTCGGACGAGTAGGTCGAGCAGCGCCGCCGGCGCCTCTCGAATTCGCGCGCGCTTCGTCATAAGTAAAGGCGATGAGCAAAAATCGCAGCAACTCCGGTCCTTCTCAACGCCAATTGCGTGCGGGCGAGCTTGTCCGCCATGCGCTGGTCGACATTCTCGCGCGCGAGGAGCTGCGCGATCCTGATCTCGCCGGCGTGATGGTGACGGTGTCCGAAGTGCGCTGTTCGCCCGACCTCAAACACGCCATGGCGTTCATCGCGCCGCTCGGCGGCGGTGATGCACGCAAGACCGCTGATGCGCTCAATCGTTGCGCAGGATTTTTGCGCGGGCGGCTCGGCGCTCAGATCGAGATGAAATTCACGCCTGCTCTGAAGTTCGAGCCGGATGAGAGCTTCGAGGAGGCGAGCAAGATCGACGCTCTGCTGAAGCGCCCCGACGTCGCCCGCGACCTTGAACGCGCGCGCACCGACGACGACGCCGAGTCGACTTCCTCCGACGACTGAGTTATTGCCGCGGCGGTCCGGTCCGCAGCCAATCCAAGCGCCATCTCTGCGGTCCGCTGCTCAACAGCAGACGCAACCACGCAGACCGTTGCAGCGCGAGCGTACAGCGGCTACACCGCGCCTCCCATCCGGCCGGGTCCGAACCCCGGCGTAGTGGCGAGACGCGCGCATGGCCCGCAAACGCAAGGGCGTGGACATCCACGGCTGGCTGATCCTCGACAAGCCGTTCGACATGACGTCGAACGAAGCGCTCGGCAAAGTGAAGCGCCTGCTCAACCCCAAAAAGGCCGGTCATGCGGGCACGCTCGACCCGTTGGCGACCGGCGTTCTGCCGATTGCGCTCGGCGAAGCCACAAAGACCTCGGCCTTCGCGATGGAAGGCGAGAAGGTTTATCGCTTCACGGTGAAATGGGGCGCCTCGACCGACACGCTGGACGCGGAGGGCGAAATCGTCGCGCGCAGCGATAAGCGGCCGGGCAGGGAAGAGATCGAACAGGCCTTGCCCGCGTTCATCGGCGAGATCGAACAGGTGCCGCCGGCGTATTCAGCCATCAAGGTCGACGGCGCGCGCGCTTATGATCTCGCCCGAGCCGGCGAGACGGTGGAACTGGAAGCCCGCATCATTCGCATTGACGCGCTGGAGCTTTGCGACATGCCGAGCGCCGATGAAGCGGTGTTCGAAATGACCTGCGGCAAGGGCTCTTACGTGCGCGCCGTGGTGCGCGATCTGGCGGCGGCGCTGGGCTGCGAGGGCCATGTCGGCGCCCTGCGCCGGCTGCAGGTCGGACCGTTCGATGTCGAAGACGCGATCGGACTGGAAGTACTAGAACAATTCGTGCATAAGGGCGCGCTTGCGGACGGAATTCTGCCGGTTGAGACCGCGCTGGACGACATCCCGGCTCTGGCCGTAACCGGTGAGGAAGCCGCCCGCTTAAAGCAAGGACGCGCGATCGTCCTGCTCCCGCATGTTGCGCAAGAGCTGCGTGAGCTTCGCCGGCCCCGAACGGTGTCGGGCGAAGACGCATCAAGGCTCGCATTGGCGATGTGCGGCGATCTGGCGGTCGCGATCGGCGAAGTCCGCGCCGGGCGTCTGCAGCCCGTGCGCGTTTTTCAGATGTGATGGAGCAACCACACGATGTCGATTACCCAAGAGCGCAAGCAGGCGCTCATCAAAGAACATGCGCGCGTGTCCAACGACACGGGCTCGCCTGAAATCCAGATCGCCATTCTCAGCGAACGCATTTCCAACCTGACGGACCACTTCAAATCCCACGCGAAGGACAACCATTCGCGCCGCGGTCTCTTGAAGATGGTGTCGCAGCGTCGCCGGCTTCTGGACTATCTCAAACGAATCGACGACTCGCGCTATCGCGCGATCATCGAAAAGCTCGGCCTGCGACGCTGAGCGGGCGCGTCGCGCGACATTGCGCGGCGACGCCAAGCGCCGTTCTTGCGCTTGCCGCCGGAATCCGCCGGTCGGCGAGGGCGGGCGCTAATCGAGCGGGCGGCAGGGGCCGTCCGCTTTCGAAGCTAGGAAAACTCAATGTTCGATATTCATGAAGAGACGCTCGATTGGGCCGGCCGGCCGCTGAAGATCGAGACCGGGCATATGGCCCGGCAGGCCGACGGCGCTGTGCTCGTCACCTATGGCGAGACATCGGTTCTCGCCACTGTTGTTGCGGCGAAGGCGCCGCGCGAAGGCGTCGACTTCTTTCCGCTCACGGTCAATTACCAGGAAAAATACTACGCCGCCGGCCGCGTGCCGGGCGGCTATTTCAAGCGCGAAGGCCGTCCGACCGAAAAAGAGACGCTGACCTCGCGCCTGATCGACCGTCCGATCCGCCCGCTCTTCGCGAAGGGCTTCCAGAACGAGACCCAGGTCGTGGCGACCGTTCTGTCGTTTGACGGCGAAAACGATCCCGATGTCGTTGCAATGATCGCGGCCTCTGCGGCGCTGACGCTCTCGGGCGTGCCGTTTCTCGGCCCCATCGGCGGCGCCCGCGTCGCGCTGATCGACGACGAATTCGTTCTTAACCCGACCATGGAGCAGATGCCGGACACGCGTCTCGATCTGTTCGTGGCGGGCACGGCCGACGCCGTGATGATGGTGGAATCCCAGGCCGCAGAGCTGAGCGAAGATCAGATGCTCGGCGCCGTGATGCATGGTCACGCCGGCTTTCAGCCCGTGATCGACGCCATTATCCGTCTGGCGGAAAAAGCCGCGAAAGACCCGTGGGATTTCCGTCCCGACGACGTCGAAGCCGAAGCCAAAGCTGTGCGCAAGGCCGCCGGCGCAGCGCTCAAAAAAGCCTACGCCATCGTGGACAAGTCCGCGCGCCGTGATGCGATCGACAAGGTTCGCGAGGACGTCGCCGCCAAGCTGGTCGCCTCAGAAGACCAGCCCGACGGCATGGACGCTTCGGTGTTCAAGAAAGTCTTCAAGTCGGTTGAGGCCGAAACCCTGCGCGGCTCGGTCATCAAGACCGGCAAGCGCATTGACGGCCGCAAGCTCGACGATGTTCGTCAGATTGAATCGCTCGCGGGCGTTCTTCCGCGTACGCACGGTTCAGCGCTGTTCACGCGCGGCGAAACCCAGGCGCTCGTCACAACGACGCTCGGCACCGGCGATGACGAGCAGTTCATCGACGCGCTTGAGGGCACGCGGAAGGAGAAATTCCTTCTGCATTACAATTTCCCGCCGTTCTCCGTCGGTGAAGTTGGCCGCATGGGCGGCGCAGGCCGTCGTGAAATCGGTCACGGCAAGCTTGCCTGGCGCGCGCTGAAAGCGGTTCTGCCGTCGACGGAAGAGTTCCCGTACACGATCCGTCTCGTTTCCGAGATCCTTGAGTCCAACGGCTCCTCGTCCATGGCCACGGTCTGCGGCGGTTCGCTCGCGCTCATGGACGCCGGCGTGCCGATTTCGCGGCCCGTCTCGGGCATCGCCATGGGTCTCATCAAGGAGGCCGACGGCTCGTTCGCGGTTCTCTCCGACATTCTCGGCGATGAGGACCATCTCGGCGACATGGACTTCAAGGTGGCCGGCACGAGCGAGGGCGTCACCTCGCTGCAGATGGACATCAAGATCACCGGCATCACCGAAGAGATCATGCGTCAGGCGCTGGATCAGGCGCGCGGCGGCCGTCTCCACATTCTCGAGGAGATGAACAAAGCGCTGTCGACGAGCCGGGACGATCTTGGCGCGCACGCGCCGCGGATCGAAACGATCCAGATCAAGACCGACAAGATCCGCGAAGTCATCGGTTCGGGCGGCAAGGTCATCCGCGAGATCGTGGAGACCACGGGCGCCAAGGTCGACATCAACGACGACGGCCTCATCAAGATCGCCTCGTCCGATCAGGCGCAGATCGAAGCGGCCAAGACTTGGATCCTCGGCATTGCGTCCGACCCAGAGCCGGGCAAGGTCTACAAGGGCAAAGTCGTCAAAATTGTCGACTTCGGCGCCTTCGTGAACTTCTTCGGCCCGAAGGACGGTCTCGTCCACGTTTCGCAGATCGCGCAGGAACGCGTTCAAAACGTCTCCGACGTCCTCAAAGAGGGCCAGGAAGTCTATGTGAAGCTTCTGGGCTTCGATGATCGCGGCAAGGTGCGCCTGTCGATGAAAGTCGTCGATCAGGACACCGGCGAAGACCTCGCCCCGGCCAAGGGCGAATCCGAGCCGGCGAGCTGATCTCATGCAAAAGCGCGTCGATCCGGTCTGTGCGCTGCGCGGCCGGTCGTGCGACTTCAATTTGCTGCAAGCCCCGGCCGACGCCGGGGCTTGTTTGCTTTTGTGCCCCGCGGCGAGCGCGCTGGGGTGAATAGGGGAGAGTACGGATGAAAAAGCTTCTACTGGCGAGCGCGGCGATTGCTGCGCTGGCGCTGAGCGCCTGCGAACAATCCGCTGAGACGGCTGGCGATGAGACGGCCGCGGACGATCCCGTCGTCGCTGCGTCCGATGACGGCGCGCCTGGTGATGTTGAGACCGCATCTGCGCCAGACGGCGAGGAGGCGGCTA
>JAUIEH010000192.1 GCA_030428405.1 Alphaproteobacteria bacterium | reverse complement strand
GCGCAGCCAACGACACGGCGGGCAACGCCAGCACGGCGGCGAGCCAGGTCTCCACCCAATACGACGCGGACGCGCCCAGCGTGGCCTCGGCTTCGGGTTCGCCTGATCCGGTCACGGACGCTCATGTAGGCGCATCGACATTCGCGCTGGCGGTGACGTTCTCAGAGCCGATGAATACGAGCGTTGACCCGACCCTGTCGTTCCCGAACGAAGATCCGAGCGCGACGCTCACCTTCGCGTCGGGTTCATGGTCGGGCGATCAGCTCACCTATACCGCGCTCTATGACGTCGCGGACGCTTCCGACGCCATCGCCGACATTGACGTCGGCGTGTCGGGCGCAAGCGACGCCATCGGCAATGTCATGACGCCGGAAACGGCGGCCGATGTGTTCAGCATCGACATGGCGGCGGGCGAGATCGTCATCGCGCTGGCGACAAGCGGCGGGGATGCGTCCTTCGACTTCACCTCGGCGACGCCGGGACTGACGACGACGCTGACGACCTCGGGCGGAACGGCCTCGCTGACGGTCTCAGACCTTGTGCCGGGCGCATACGATCTGACGCAGGTCATGACGACCGGCTTCGAGCTGACGGACCTGTCATGCGCCGATCCGGACTCAGGCTCGAGCGTCGACCTTGCTTCGAGCAGCGCGACCATCGATCTCGACAATCGCGAGACGGTCACGTGCACGTTCACCAACACGGCGCAGGGCGACCTCGTCATCGCGGTGGACACGCTGGGCCAGGACGGCGCGTTCGACTTCACGGGCGATCTCGGCGCCTTCACCGTCTCGACCGCAGGGCTCTCGGGCTCGACGAGCTTTTCGACGGTGGCCTCGGGTCTTTATGTCGTGCAGTTTGAGAACGAAGCGGGCTTCGACCTGACCAATCTCGCGTGTACGGGCGATACCGACGCCGGAACCAGCGTCGACCTCGCCTCGCGCACGGCCAGCATCGATGTCGATCCGGGCGAGGCGATCACCTGCGCCTTCGAGGCGACCGCCGAACCGGCGCTCGACATCGCGTCCGACGTCTCGGTCAGCCTGGAGCTGCCGGAGGAGTATGACGACCCGACGGCGATCTCGACGAGCTTCGCTGCGACCAATACCGGCGGCGCGCCGTTGACCTTCTCGGCGTCGACGGACGTGGCCTGGCTGTCGGTCGACCCGACGAGCGGCACGATTGCGCCGGGCGCCACGCTGAACTTCACCGTGGCGTTCACCTCGGCGGTCGAATCGCTGGCTCCGGGTTCGTATACGGGCAATGTCACCATCGTGAACCAGAGCGCCTCCTCGGCGTCCGTCTCTGGCGCCGGCGCCGGCAAGTTCGGCGGCGATCGCGGCAAGCAGACGACCAGCGTTGTGGCGGTGACCATTCCGGTTACGGTCAATATCGTCGCCCGCGACGGCGGACTGCGCATCGCTGCGAGCACGTCGCCGCAGCCTGCAGCCGGCGACGCCAGCTTCACCTATGCTTCCGATGCGCCCGGTCTGAACGGCGTGGTCCTGACCACGGCGGGCGGCGCCGCGACGTCGGAGGCCGTGACGGTGAATGGCGGGGTCTATTCGGTCACACAGGACCTGCCTGAAGGCTGGAGCCTCAACGCCATCTCCTGCGTGGGCGATGACGATGGCGGCTCGGTCGTCGATCTCGCGGCGCGTTCGGTCTCGATTGACCTCGACCCGAACGAGAACATCGTCTGCACGTTCGAGAACGTGCGCGACGAGACTTATGTCCGTGAGCTGACGCAGCGCATTATCGCCGGCTTCATGGCCGAGCGCGCAGACCGCATCCTGGAGGCGTCGCCGCGACTGTCTGATCGACTGCGCGCGCGTTCGACCTCGCCGGGCGGCGTGCAGTTCGACATTGTCGGCAACCGCGCGAGCGCATCGTTCAATGCGTCTCTTTCGGGCATGCGCGCAGCCTCCGCGGCGCGGGATGCGGCCGGTCTGCAAACCGGCGTCGGCAATTCCTCGCCGCGCCGCGCGGGCTCGTGGACCGAAGGTCTCGATGTCTGGGTGCAGGGCTCGTGGTCTTCGGTGTCCGAGGATCGTGCGGGTCTGGCGGATGAAACCGACTTCGCGACCTTCCATCTGGGCGCTGACTATCTCATCAGCGACGGATTGCTGGTCGGCGCATCGGCTGCGTTCGACTGGACCGACACGACGTCGGGAGCGCTCGGCTCGACCGTAAGCGGCGAAGGCTGGCTTGTCGGTCCCTATGTCGTCGCCCGGATCGGAGAAGCGCTCTATATGGATGCGCGCGCCTCCTGGGGCCGCTCGACCAATGACGTCAATCCGCTCGGCACATATGAGGACGAGTTCGAGACGAGCCGGTATCTCCTGGAGGCCAATCTCGCTGGCGATATCGAGGCGGGCGCCTGGCGCATCAGGCCGGAAGCCGGTCTCGCTTATTTCGGTGAGACGCAGGAAGCGTATACCGACAGTCTCGGCTTCAACATTCCCGAGCAGTCGATCGACATTCTGCGCCTGCGTGCAGGCTCCGAAATCGCCTATCGGTTCGAGGGCGAGGACGGCTCCTTCGTCGAGCCTTTCGCCGCCATCCGCGGCATTTACGATCTGCAACCGGCGGAAGTGCCGGGCGCAAGCGGGCTGGCGATCAGTCTCGACGATCTGCGCGCGAGCGTGCGCACCGGCATCGCGGCCCAGCTCTCCAACGGCGCGACGCTGTCGGGCTCGGTCAATTTTGACGGGCTCGGCGCGGACGGCTTCGAGGCGAGCGGCGGCCAGCTTCGGCTGACCATTCCGCTGCAAGCCGGCGCGGGCGGGTTTGCTGGCGCAATGTCGTCGGATCTCGGCGCCTTGGGCTATGCCGGCGCGGTGGATGCGCTGGCGGGCATGCCGGCCCAGCTCCGCGATGTCGGCTACGGGCTCTCGGAGCGCGAGGCGCTTGAATATCCCGACGCGCGTTCGCCGGTGACGCGGCGACGCTATTGAGACGGCGCTCAACGGGGAGATGAGCGTGATACAGGCGGCGGCGCGACGGTCTGGTGATCGATCGCGCCGCCGATTGTTTGTGTCCCGGAGCCTGCAGACCCCTTACGCGCGCAGCGCTTCTGCGCATCGTCGAGCGCGAAAAGCGGGAAATTTTTTACGCTGCGACGTAACGGCCATAGGTATGGCTGCGCATTGCCGTGTACACCCGGGCGGTCCTATAGAACCCGAATCGCGTACCGGCTCGATATTCGAACAGGATTGGGAAATGTACGATTTCGCCGCAGCGCGCCGCCACATGGTCGAAGGCCAGATCCGCACCGCCGACGTCACCGAACCGGCCTTGGTCGACGCCTTGCGCGCGGTTGAGCGCGAACAATTCGCGCCCAAGTCCAAGCGCACGCTGGTTTATGGCGACATCGACATTCAGCTCGGCGAGGGACGCTGGCTGATGCGCCCGCGCGATTTCGCCAAGCTCGCCCAGGCGCTTGAGATTTCATCCGACGACGTCGTCCTCGATATCGCCTGCGGGCGCGGCTATTCGACGGCCGTATTCGCCCGTCTCGCCGAAACCGTCGTCGGTCTGGAAAGCGATGCAGCCCTTGCGGCGAAGGCGAGCGACGCACTCGCTGCGGCCGGCGCCGACAACGCCGCCATCGTTGAAGGCTCCTTGCAGGCCGGCGCGCCGGGTCAGGGGCCTTTCGACGTCGTGTTCGTCAATGGCGCCGTTTCAGCGCCGCCGCAGACCTGGTTCGACCTGCTCGCTGAAGGCGGACGCCTTGGCGTGGTGGTCAAGAAAGGTCCGGTCGGTCATGCGACCGTGTTTACGCGCGCCGGCGGCGTCATCGGCGACCGCATCGTGTTTGATTCGGCCGCGCCGATGCTGCCCGGTTTCGAGCAGCCTGCGGCGTTTACATTCTAAGGCGACGGATCGGCCCCTCGATTCGCGTTGAAATGAATGAAAGTTAAGAAGCCGGCTGTGTCTGGGCCGGCCGAAACGCTTTATAGTCGGCACATGGATTGCGGGATGTCGGTCAACATCCCGCGGGGATAGAGCAGGGGTAAGCAATGGCTAGGATCGCGTTGAAGGCGAGCCTGTGCGCGGCGGCGATCGCGCTTGCGAGCGCAATGTCGGCGTCGGCGGAAACGCTGGAGGACGCGCTGGCGCTTGCCTACCAGTCCAATCCGACCCTGCTCGCAGAGCGCGCGCGCCAACGCGCGACCGATGAAAGCTACATCCAGGCCCGTTCGGCGGCGCTGCCGTCCGTTTCGGCCTCGGCGTCGACGGCGGTCACGGATTCGCGCTCGGCGACGCCGGTGTCCAATTTTGGTTCGACCGGCGGCGGCACGTTCACCAACTCCGATACGACCGGCTCCAACACATATTCCGTAACGGCGGATCAGAGCCTTTATCGCGGCGGCAGCACGCGCGCGGCGATGAGCGGCGCCTTGTCCAGCATTGAAGCCGGGCGCGCGCGCCTGGACTCGGTCGAGCAGCAAATCCTGCTCGATGCCGTCTCCGCTTATGTGGATGTGCGCCGCGACGAAGAGATCGTCACCATCCGCGCCAACAATGTCGACGTGTTGCGCCGCCAGCTTCAGGCCGCGCGCGACCGGTTCGAGGTCGGCGAAATCACGCGCACCGACGTCGCCCAGGCCGAAGCCCGACTTGCCGGCGCGCAATCACAGCTCTCCGCCGCCGAGGCCGCGCTAATCGCGAGCCGTTCGGCTTATGAGCGCGTCGTCGGCCAGGCGCCGGGCACGCTGGCTCCGACGCCGGAACTGCCCGACATGCCGAGCAATTTTCAGGAAGCGCTCGATGAAGCGCTCGACCTGAACCCGGACATCAGGGCTGCGCGTCACGATGAAAACGCAGCCCGCGCAGCCGCCCGCGAAGCCGCCGGCGCGCTGCTGCCGAGCGTGTCCGCACGCGTCACCGCTTCGCGCAATGAAGGCTATCTGACAGGCGCGGGCGATCGTGATTCGGTCACCGGCTCCGCCACTTTGTCCGTGCCGCTGTTCGCCGGCGGTCTGAACTCCTCGCGCACGCGCGCGGCGCGCGCCACGGCCTCTCAGGCGCGTCTGCAAATGCGCCAGATCGAGCGAAATGTCCGCGAAGCGGTCGCGAATGCGTGGAGCGGCTATGATTCGGCGCGCGCGCAGATCGTGTCCACGAGCGAGCAGGTTCGGGCTAACGAAATCGCGTTTGAAGGCGTTGAGGAAGAAGCCCGCGTCGGCTTGCGTACGACCCTGGATGTTCTCGACGCGGAGCAAGAGCTCTTAAACGCGCGATTGACGCTGGTGCAAGCGGAACGCGACGCTTACGTCGCCGCTTTCCGGCTGTTGCAGGCGGTCGGCCGTCTGACCGCTGAAGAGCTCGGATTAGGCGTCGAAGGATACGATCCCGGCGTTAACCTTTCGGAGATTCGCCGTCGCTACATTGGCGTCGGCGTTCTCGAGTTGCGGTAGTCCACAAGCACGTATTTGCGTCAGGGGAAGACCGGGCTTAGCGTTCGCCTTAGACGATTCTGATTCCAGCTTGCGGCGGCGCGAACATGGCGAACAATCAATCGGCGGAACAAGAACCGACCATGGAAGAGATCCTGGCGTCTATTCGCCGGATCATTTCCGAGGACGACGAGGGCGCGCCTGAAGAGGCGGCGGCCGAGGCTGAGGCCCAGGTCGAACCCGAACTCCAGCCGGAACCTGAACCCGAGACTTTCGCGGAAGCGGAGCCGGAACCCGAGCCCGAGCCCGAGCCGGAACCTGTCGCTGAAGAGCCCGAAGACGTGCTCGAGCTGACGGACAAGGTCGAGGACGATCCCGACGACGACATCGTCATTATGGACACCGAAGACGAGCCGGCGCCTGAGCCCGCGCCTGCGCCGGCGCCGGCGCCTGAGCCCGAACCGGCGGCGGCGTTCACGACGGAAGCCGTCGCAGACGACGTGGAAGAGCTTGTCAGCGCGCCTGTGGCTGATGCCGCCGCGAGCGCGTTTGGTG
>JAUIEH010000191.1 GCA_030428405.1 Alphaproteobacteria bacterium | reverse complement strand
AGTTGTTTTCGCACGCGAGGAAACCAGCCCCTCGAACAGCTTCGGCATGACGACCCCTCGATGATAAACCTGACGCAGAACCGCGACCAATCGGATAGAGACGCTACTGAACGATTACCGGGGACGCGCCGACCGCGAAAAAAGCGGCTCACACCGGATGCCCGCTCCCCTCTACGCGCAGCGTCGTGCGCATCACCGGCAAGCGTGCTAGCGACGCGCAGACGTTGAGCCACAAGATTCTTGCCGATTTGGTAAACGAATGGTTATGAAAAATGACGCCCAATGACGATCGGCGCGCCGACTCTCGCCCAAGCGCGCCAAACGATCCGAACACGCCCGCTGAGGCCGCGTTGCGCGGCGTGCGCGTCGTCGATCTGAGCCGAATCCTCGCCGGCCCATTCGCCACTCAACTCCTAGGTGATTTGGGTGCGGAAGTCATTAAGGTCGAACGCCCAGGCGCCGGCGACGATACGCGTAGTTGGGGCCCGCCATTCGTTAACGAAGTAAATCGCGAAACAAGCGACACAACCGATGAGCGCGGTGACGCGGCATATTTTCTTTGCGCCAATCGAAACAAGCTTTCGGTTGCGATCGACTTCTCAACCCCCGCCGGCGTGAAGCTCGTGCGCTCGCTCATCCGCGGCGCCGATGTCGTCGTCGAAAACTTCAAGACAGGCGCATTGAAACGCTATGGGCTCGACTATGAGAGCCTCGCTGCGGAAAACCCCCGCCTCGTCTATTGCTCCATCACGGGGTTCGGACAGACGGGACCGCGCGCGGGGGAAGCCGGCTATGATTATCTGATACAGGCCGCCGGCGGATTGATGAGCATCACCGGTCGCCCAGACGATGAACCCGGCGGCGGCCCGCAAAAGGCGGGCGTCGCCGTGGCTGATCTGTTCACCGGGCTCTACGCCTCAAACGCCATTCTCGCAGCGCTCCTGCATGCGCGCGAAAGCGGGCGCGGCCAGCATATCGACATGGCGCTTCTGGACTGCCAGCTCGCCATGCTCGCCAATCAGGCGACGAATTATTTCGTGACGGGACAGGCACCCGCGCGCATGGGCGATGCGCATACCAATGTCGCGCCCTACCAGCTTGTGCGCGCTGCTGACGGCCCGTTCGTGCTCGCAGTGGGCAATGACCGTCAATTCGCGCGCTTTTGCGCCGCCGCCGGCAAGCCGGAGCTGGCCGAAGACGTCCGCTTCAAGACGAACGCCGCGCGCATCGAAAACCGCAAAGCGCTCGACCCGGAAATCCAGGCCATCGTGGGCGCGCGCGAAAAGAGCTACTGGCTCGATACGCTCGCTGCAATCGGCGTGCCCTGCGGTCCGGTGAACGATGTCGCCCAGGCTTTCGACGACCCGCAAGCCAAGGCGCGTGAAACGGCCTGGACGATGACGCGCAAGGACGGCGCGCGCGTCACCGTGCCCGCGAGCCCGCTACGCATGAGCGAGACGCCCGCACAGCCCCGGCGCGCCCCGCCTTTGCTTGGTCAGGACACGGACACAGTTCTGCTCAACCATCTCGGCCTGCTGCCCGATGAGTTGGCGCGCTTGCGTGCGGACGGCGTTATCGGCTGACGACGCTTTCGTCCGGCGCCGCGGCCCGCGGCGCGGCGAAGGCGCGCTGCGCCACGCGCCTGATCAGCGCCTCGGTGCGCGCAGGCTCGACCGCGAGCGGCATATGGCCGCCATTTTCGACCAGGTCAATGTCCGCATCCGGATGAGCCGCCCGGATCGCGCCGACATTGGTCTCACAGTCGAGAATGTGATCCGCCGTTCCGTATATGACGCCCACCGGCGCCTGGATCTCCGCGCAACGCGCGGTCACTTCGTCGATATCGCGATCGCTCGCGACCATGTCTGCGGAGGCGGAATAAAACAGGCGCGGCCGCAAGGTCAGCATGCCGCCGCCGCGCGTCGCGAAATCCTTCGGCACGCCGTCGGGTGCAAAAACCTCAGCGACCGCGGCGGCGCCGGTCTTGAACGCCATGGGCGCAGCAAGCGTTTCGGCCACGAGCCGACGTAACGGCGCAAACGTGATCCAATGCCCCTTGAACGGTTTGGGCGGGGTGTCGCGGCGCACGACCAGCGGCGCGATCAGCGCCAGTCCGGCGACGCGTTCGGGATGGTTCTGCGCCAGCATCAGCGACACCGCGCCGCCGAGCGAATGACCGACAATCACCGCGGGCGGAACGTTATCGGCGGCGAGCATCTCAGCGATCATGCGCGCTTGTTCGGGCAGGCGCGCATGTTCGTCGCTGTCGCGCTCCGACCAGCCGCAGCCGGGACGGTCCAGCGCGATGACGCGATGATCCTGAGCCAGCGGCTTGACCAGGGCGTAAGTGAAATTCTGCAGCGTGCCGGACAGCCCGTGGATCATGACGATGGGCGGCCCCTCGCCTTTCTCCACGAAATGAATGCGTCCGCCGGCGACGTCTACGAAGCGTCCTGACGGCGGCACGGCCTGAGCGACCTTGGCGTCGACGCGCTGGGAAAACCGCCAGCCTGCGAATAGCGCGATGGCGAGGCCCGTCAGTATGACGAGCAAGATAATCCCGGCCCAAAGCATCATTCCGCAGCCTCCTTATGCGTCGCCTTCGCTGAGGCCTGCTCGCCGGCGCGCGTCAGCGTCTGATCCTCGTCGCGCAGCCTGTTGGAGATGATGGACCAATAATGCGCGGGCAGGAACCGCTCTATCAGTGCAATGATATGTGCGTCCTTGCCGACGAGCACGCGCGGCGCGCGCCGCTCCACGCCGCGCAGGATGATTTCGGCGGCGCGCGGCGGCGGCATCACCAGGCTCTTCTCCGACATGCGGCGCGCTGCAGCGACCTCGTCTTGTGTTGCATCGGCCGGCAGACGGGCCGAGATTGCGATCTTCGTATTGACGCCGCCGGGATGCACCGTCGTGACGCCAAGCGCGGTATCCTTGAGCTCATGGCGCAAAGCGTCGGAAAATCCGCGCACGCCGAATTTGCTCGCGCTGTAGGCGGTCTGACCGGCCGGCGCGATGACGCCGAAAATGCTCGAGATATTGACGAGATGGCCGGCTTCGCTCGCGCGCAGGCTGGGCAGGAATGCGCGCGTCATTCGGATGACGCCGAACAGATTGATCGACAACAGCCAATCAAAATCATCTTCGGAAACGCGATCGAACGTGCCGCCCAACGCCACGCCTGCATTGTTGATCAGCAGGTCGCAGCCGCGATGCGCGCTGATGACCTCCTCGCGGAAGCGCAAGATCTGGTCCTTGTCGGAGACGTCGACGCGCGAGACCGTCAGTCGACGGTCGGGGCGTGAAATGCGCTCCGCCAAAGCGTTGAGCCCCTCCTCATTGACGTCGCACAAAGCAAGATGACAGCCGCGCGCAACGAGGCTTTCAGCAAGCGCTGCGCCGATGCCGCTGGCCGCGCCTGTAACGACCGCGATCGCCTGGTCGAACTCAAAGCGCGGTCTCATTCCGCAGCCGAGGCCGCGAGCGTATCGGGCTCCTCCTGCGGTGAAGCCGGCGCCGCTTCTTGCGCTCCGGCATGGCGGAACGCCAGGACGCCGTCCTCGAGCGGCGCAAAGCCGATAGAAATCTTGTCACGGATATAATTCTGATAATTGCGCCAGGGCGGTCGCACGCCGTTTTTCGGCAGGATCGCCTCGGCGCGCTGAATATAGCCCGAATTCAAATTCATGAAGGCGTCGGTTTCAAGATCCGCCGGCGCCTCGGCGACGCAATAATCATAGCCGTTCGCCTGCATATAGTTGATCAGGCGGCATGTGCGCCGGAACGTGAGATCGATTTTGAGCGTCCAGGACGCATTCGTGTAGCCGAACGCGATGACGAAGTTCGGTATGCCGCTCATCATCATGCCGCGATAGGCCAGACACTCGCTCGGCGCGACATCTCGTCCGTCGACGGAAACTCTGGCGCCGCCGAGAAGCTGAATTTCAAGACCCGTCGCGGGAATGATGATGTCGGCTTCGACCTCCTCCCCGCTCTTCATCAGGACGCCAATTTGCGTAAACCGCTCGATCTGACCGGTGACGACGGAGGCCTCGCCGTCGCGCAAGCTGGCGAAAAAGTCGCCGTCCGGCGCCAGGCAGAAGCGCTGGTCCCAGGGATTATAGCTCGGCGTGAAATGGGTCTCGACGTCGAAGTCCTCGCCAAGCTCGTCGCGCACGCCTTTGAGCACCATGCGCTTGACGAAGCCGGGCCATCGCTTGGCGAGCGTGAAGAAATAAATCGTGAGAAGCACGTTCTTGGCGCGCGTCACGCCGTATGCGGCGCGTTTCGGCAAGATGCGGCGCATGAAATTGGCGATGACGTCTTTTTGCGGACGCGCCGCGATATAGGTCGGCGAACGCTGCACCATGGTGACGTGGCCGGCCGTCTTCGCCATTGCAGGCACGAGCGTCACCGCCGTGGCGCCGCTGCCGATGATCGCAACGCGCTTGCCCGCATAATCCAGATCTTCGGGCCAGTGCTGCGGATGGACGAGGTCGCCCTGAAAAGCGTCCGCGCCCTCGAACTCGGGCAAATATCCGTGGGCGTAGTTGTAATATCCGGTGCAGCTGATGAGAAAGCCGCAAGTGATGCGCGCGCGCTCCCCATTCTCGCCGCGCTCGACTTCTATGGTCCAGCGCGCAGTCTCGGAATCCCAGTTCGCCGCCGCCATGCGATGGCCGAAGCGGATATGCGACAACGCATCATATTCGCGCGCCGTCTCGCGGACATAGGACTTGATCGACGGTCCGTCGGCGAATGTTTGACCGGCCACCCAAGGTTTGAACTCATAGCCGAACGTGTACATGTCGCTGTCGGAGCGAATGCCGGGATAGCGAAACAAATCCCAGGTGCCGCCGAGGTCGTCGCGCGCTTCAAGTATCAGATAGCTTACATCCGGGCAGCGCTGCTTCAGATGGGCCGCTGCGCCGATGCCTGAGACGCCTGCGCCGATAATGATGACGTCGACATGTTCCTCGGTCATGGCGCTCCCTTCGCAACTTTGTTACGCGCGCAATCCGTGTGGACCCGCGATTTTTCACGATCATGGCCTGTTGAGTCTGATTTGTCGCCTCCCGCTCTGGCAGCGACGCATTGCGGCGCCCACATGGCGCGCTGAACCGTGATAGCCATAGGATGATGGCGCCCGGCCGGCCGGAAGAAGGACACTGACATGAGCGACGCCGCCTCCGAAGTGCGCGCAAACCCAAACGCGCCGACCGTCGAGACGGTGTTGTCCGTCCACCACTACACCGATCGTCTGTTCAAATTCCGGATTACGCGTCCGGCCTCGTTCCGCTTCCGCTCCGGCGAATTCGTGATGATCGGGCTGACCCAGGAAAGCGGCAAACCGCTCTTGCGCGCTTATTCCGTCGCCTCCCCGTTTTGGGATGAGGAGCTCGAGTTCTATTCAATCAAAGTGCCCGACGGCCCTTTGACCTCGCGTCTCGCCCATATTCAGCCCGGCGATGAGGTCCTGCTCGGCCGCAAGCCGACCGGCACGCTCGTGCTCGACGCGCTAACGCCGGGAAAGCGGCTCTATCTCTTCTCAACCGGCACCGGCTTTGCGCCCTTCGCCAGCCTTTTGCGCGATCCCGAGACCTACGAGAAATTCGAACACGTCGTGGTGACGCATAGCTGCCGACTCAACGCCGAACTCGCCTACAGCCAGGAAGTCGTTGCGGGTCTGAAGGACGATCCCTTGGTGGGCGAGGCCTCCGCCGGGCGGGTCACGCTTTACACCAGCTGCACGCGCGAGCCCCATCCCAACGAAGGCCGCATCACGACGCTCATCGAGACGGGCAAGCTCTTCGCCGATATCGGCCAGGCGCCGCTGAACCCGGAAACCGACCGGGTCATGATCTGCGGCTCCATGGAGATGCTGCAGGACACCAAGGCGCTGGTCGAAAAAGCCGGCCTGATCGAAGGCTCGAACGCGAGCCCCGGCGCCTTCGTCATCGAAAAGGCTTTCGCCGGTTGATCCTTTTGCTCTGAGCCT
>JAUIEH010000190.1 GCA_030428405.1 Alphaproteobacteria bacterium | reverse complement strand
CGGCGTCTGACCGCCCGCTCTTCCTGGTCGTGGCGATCCTGGCCGCGCTGGCCGCCTTGGCCGCCATTGGCGCGCGCACGGCCTGGAGCGCGACGGCGCAATGGACCGCTCAGCTCGACGGCGCAATTACGGTTTACGTACACGGCGCAGGCGCTGAAGACGCCCAGACCGCGGCCGAGCGCATCGAGGCCATCGCTGAGCGCACCCCCGGCGTCCGACGCGCTGAAATCGCCTCGCGCGCGGAAGCCGAGCGTCTCCTCTCCGCCTGGCTCGGCTCTGACGTGCCCGACGATTTGCCCGTGCCCGCGCTCGTCGACATCCGGCTCTCGACCGATGCCTCGCGCGTCGCGCCGGTCCTGAGCGACGCCATCGAAGCGGCGGGACTGAACGCGCGCGTCGACGATCACAGCCGCTGGTCACAGCCTTTGCGGCGCATGTCGGCGGCCGCGCGCACGATCGCCATAACGCTGGTCATCTTCCTCGCAGCGGCCGCCGGCGCGGTCACCAGCTTCGCCACGCGCGCCAGCCTGGCCGCGCGCCGCGACGTGGTCGACGTGCTCCATATGGTCGGCGCGCAGGACCGGTTCATCGCCAACGAATTCACCCGTAGATTCCGAGGATTAGGGCTCCGTGCGGGGGCGCTGGGGGCGCTGGCGGCCGGCGCCATGGCGACTGGCCTGCAGCTTGCCTCTGGCGGCCTGGGCGGAGACGCCGCCCGCTTCGCGCCCGCTTTCGCGTTAACGGGTTGGGATGCGATGATGCTTGGCCTCGCGCCGTTCGCCGTCGCCGCCGTGGCGGCTGCGACCGCGCGCGCGACCGTTCTGCGCACGTTAAGGACGGCGTTCTGATGTCACTCGGCGCACTCACACGCAGATTGCTGTTTGGCGGCGTCATCGCGCTCGCCATCGGCTTTGTCGTGTTTGCGCAGCGCGTGCACACCATGGTCGAGCGCCAGAGCCCGCCGCAGACCGCCGACGCCATCGTCGCGCTGACCGGCGGCGAGGACCGCATCGCCGCAGGCGTCGAGCTTCTGCGTCAGCGGCGCGGCGCGCGCCTGCTCATTTCCGGCGTCCATCCCGACGCCTCGATCGCGGATCTGCACGGGCTCGCGGGCGGCGGCGGGGATGTCGACCGGCTGTTTGACTGCTGCGTGGATATTGACCGCGCAGCGCGCACGACCCTGGAGAACGGCGCTGAGACGGCAGCATGGGCGCGGCTGCACGATTTCGAGTCCGTCATCGTGGTGACATCGGATTATCACATGCCGCGCGCACTTCTGGTGATGCGGCGGGCGATGCCGGAGGTCGAACTCCACGCCTACGCCGTCGCACGGGCGGATGCGTCCGGCGCCTGGTGGCGCAATCCCCGCGAAATGCGCCGGCTCACCGTCGAATACGGCAAATATCTCTATATCCTCGCCCAGGACGCATTGCCCGGACGCGCGCATGCATCCGGCCTGGGGCGGGAGGAATGATGAGAACGGCGCGCTCGGTTGTGTTCGTCATCTGGATGTACGCCACGATGGTGGTGATGGCGGTCGTGTGTTCGCCGGTCGTGCTCGGCCCGCGCTCCTGGACGAAGGCGCTGACGCGCTTCTGGGTGCGGCTCGTATTGTGGGGGCTGCGCTTTTTTTGCGGCGTCACCTGGGAAGTGCGCGGGCTGGAGCGCCTGCCCGCAGGCGGCGCGCTGATCGCGTTCAAGCATCAGTCGATGTTCGACACGCTGGCGCCTTGGCTGTTTCTCAACGATCCCGCCTACATCATGAAGAAGGAGCTGGTTTGGGCTCCCTTCTTCGGGCTCTACGCCATGCGCCTGGGCAATATCCTCGTTGACCGCTCCGCCGGCGCCAGCGCCGTGCGCGCCATGTCGCGCGCCGCCAAGATGCGCGCCGCGCAAGGCCGCCAGATCGCGATCTTCCCTGAAGGCACGCGCGTGAAGCCCGGCGAAAGCGCGCCCTACAAGCCCGGCGTGGTCGCGCTTTATCGCGGCATGGAGGGGCCATGCGTGCCCGTCGCGTTGAATTCGGGCCTGTGCTGGCCCGGTCGCGGGCTGACCCGCACGCCCGGCCATATCGTCATCGAAGTGCTCGAGCCGATCGCCGAAGGCCTTGAGCGCAAGGCATTTCTCGCCGAGCTTGAACTCCGCATCGAGACGGCGTCAAACCGTCTTTATCAGGAAGGTCTGGAAGCCCAGGCGCGCCGCGGCGTCGCAGCGCCGTCCAGCCAGGAAGAGGCCGCGTCATGACCGAGCCCGCAGCCCCGCCGCCCGCCGAGTTTGAAGGCGCCCGCCCCAGCCGCTTCGGCCGGCAATCCGCTCTCGGCCTCTTGGTCGGCCTCCTGCTCGTCGCTTTCGCTGCGTATACGGCGTTTTGGTTCTATGTCCGCGACCAGGCCGAAACAATCGTTGCGCGCGCCATCGAGGATCAGCGCGAAGCGGGCTATGATCTCACATGGAGCGCGATGAGCTGGGGCGGATTTCCCGGCCGCGTCACGGTCAGCTTCAACGATCCCGCCGTCGCAGCGCCGGGCGATTATGGCGGCTGGCGCTGGGCCGGCGAAGGCTTGCAGCTTGCGCTTTGGCCGTTTGATTTCCAGACGGTCTATATCGACCTGATCGGCGACCAGCGTTTCGCACAGCCCGGCAGGCGCTCGGCTGCGATGGACGGCGAGACGATGGCGGCCAGCATCACCTATGATCAGCGCGGCGCCATCACCGCGCTCAGCGTCACCGCACGCGAGGTCAGCGCGCATGCCGACGGCGCCCGCGTCGCCGACATTCCAGTTCTGCGCGCGCGCGTGCGTCGCGACGAGGACGCAGACACCTACCGCCTCACCGCGAATATGGAGCGCCCGCGCTTCGCCGGCATTTCAGATGAAGATGCGCCCGAGCGCGTGGTCGCCCGCGGCGCGCTGAGTTCAGCGGATGCGTTCATGCTCTATCGCGGCGTAGACCCGCGCGCGCTCGCGGCCTGGTCGGAGGCGAGCGGACGCCTCGTCGTCGAGGAAGCCTGCTTTGTCTGGCCGTCCACGGATGAGACCGGCGCAGCTGACGCCATCGCGGTCGCTGCGACCGCCGCGGAGGAAAGCTGTTTTTCCACGCCAGGACCGGCCGTTTCCGGCGAAGGCGATTTCAGGCTCGATGCGCAAGGTCGCTGGAACGGGCAGTTAAGCCTGTCCGCGCGCGAACCGCGCGCCGCGTTCGAACGCCTCGGCGGACTGGGCGTTCTGCCGGTGAACACGGCAGCCCAGGCCGGCGCTGTGGCGGAATCCATGGCCGGCGGCGGCGTCTTGTCCGCGCCTGTCACCGTGCGCAATGGCGGGGTCTATTTCTTCCTGATCCGGCTAGCGACCCTGCCGCAGGCCTACTAGTCGCCAAAAGCCGGCGCGCCGGATCAGTCTTCTGAGTGTTCGTGATCATGCGCGCGCCCGAAATCGGGCTCGGCCGTCTCCTGACCAGCCTCGACGATCGCCGCGCGAACTTTGCGCGTCGCTGCAAACCGGTCTTCGAGCGCTGCGCCGTCGCCGGCTTCCACCGCTGCGCGCAGATGGGCGATTTCGCGCTCAAAGCGTCCCAACGCAGACAGCACCGCCTGCTTATTGGTCAGGAACACGTCGCGCCACATCACCGGGTCTGAAGCGGCGATCCGGGTGAAGTCACGAAATCCGCCCGCGGAATAACGCACCACGTCTCCGCGCGGCGCGCCCGCCTCATCCGTCGCCGTCGCGGTCAGCGCATAAGCGACGAGGTGGGGCACATGGCTGGTCAGGGCCAGGAGCGCGTCATGATCCTCCGCGCTCATCCGCGCGGTCAGCGCGCCGCAGCCCGACCACAGCGCCTCTACACGCGCCAGCGCTGCTTCGTCGGCGTCGGGCTCCGGCGTCAGCACGCACCACTTGCCGGCGAACAGGCCCGGGAAGCCGGCGTCGGGGCCCGATTGCTCCGTACCCGCAATGGGGTGAGCCGGCACGAAATGCGCGCCGACCGCCGCGATATCGCTTGCGATCGCCTGCATGACCGCGCCCTTGACCGAGCCCGTATCGAACACGGCCGCGCCCTCGGCGAGCGCCGGCGCGCAAGCTTTCGCCGCCGCCGCCATGGCGCGCACGGGCGTCGCCAGCACCGCCATATCGGCCTTCGCGCTGAAAGCATCCGCCGAGCTCGCCGCCTCATCCGCAAAGCCGAGCGCGCGCACGCGTTCGATGACGCCCTCATCTGCGTCCAGTACGAATATGCGCCGGGCGAGGCCGGCGCGGCGGACGTCATGCGCGATTGAAGAGCCGATCAGCCCCGCGCCGACAATCAGCAGCGTTTCAGCGCACGGCGCAGCATCACCGCTCATCGCGCGCTCAAGAAGGAAGCCAGCACGTCCATCACGCGCTTATTGTCCGCCTCAAGACCAACTGACGCGCGCAGACAATCCGGCAGCCCGTAAGGCTGCATGCCGCGCAGGATCAGTCCCGCCGCGCGCAAGGCCGCATCCGCGCCCTGGCAGATCTGCGCATCGGCAAAACGCAGGAGCACGAAATTGCCGACGCTCGGGGTTGCGAGCACGCCGAGCCTTTCGGCCTCCGCGTTGAAGAAGGCCAGCCCCTCAGCATTGTGCGCCTTTGACTGCGCCAGGAAGTCAGCATCGCCCAGCGCCGCATGCGCGGCGGCCAAGGCGGGCGCATTGACGTTGAACGGCCCGCGCATGCGGTTGATGACGCCGATGACGCGGGCGGGTCCGAAACACCAGCCGATGCGGCATGCGGCCAGCCCGTAGATCTTGGAGAAGGTCCGGAGCGTGACGATATTGTCCTGACCGTCCTCGCGCGCGAGCGCCAGACCGTCCTCGTAATCAGGCTTGTCCAGGTATTCAGTATACGCGCAGTCAATCACCAAGAGAATATCCGGGCGCAGGCCCGCATGCAGACGGCGCAGCTCCGCGCCCGGCAGATAGGAGCCGGTCGGATTGTTCGGATTGGCGACATAGACGATTTTCGTGCGCGGCGTGACGGCGGCGAGCATGGCGTCGACATCGGTGCGATATTCGCGCTCAGGCGCCGTGACGGGGGTTGCGCCCGCCTGCATCGCGGCGAGGCGATAGGACAAAAATCCGTACTGGGAGAATAGGATTTCATCGCCCGGACCGGCATATCCGCGCGCCAAGATCTGAATAAGTTCGTCTGAACCCGACCCGCAAGCGATGCGCTCGACATCAAGCGCGTGCGCGCGCGCTAAAGCCTCGCGCAATTCAGCGGCAGCGCCGTCAGGGTAAAGCGCCAGTCGCTCTGCGCTTTCGATGAGCGCGGCGCGCGCAGCCGGCGAACAGCCGAGCGGGTTTTCGTTCGAGGACAGTTTGACCGGCGCGGCCTGGCCTTCTATCGCCGACTCCCCGCCTTTGTACGGCGTTATGGCTTCGATGCCCGCGCGCGGTTCTGGCGCGCGATTCATTGTCTCGGCGGCCGGCTTGGTCATGATCGTCCTCACTCGCTGAGCGCTCGCGCATTGCGCGCCGGCGCCATCGTTAGCTTGGCCCGGCGCGGCGCATCAAGTCGTCAGGCTGGTCGCGCAGCGCCTTGAGCATGCGCAGGCGCGAAGCGCACGCGCCGTTCCTCCACGCCGATGGGCGCGACGGTTCGCTTGACGACCTCGACCATGATGACCCCGCCAAAGCGCGGCCAGAAGCGTTCGCCCGCGCGCTCCCAGGCGGGCGCGGCGCGCACGACAGGTCCCCAGCCGATCGGCGGCACGTAAAGCGCGCGCGCCCAGCCGGTCGCTTCAAAGCGGGCGTCGGCGAGAATGCGTGTGAGCTGACGGCGCGAAAACGAGCGTCCATGGCCGAACGGCGTATTGTCCGCGCGCGCCCACAGACCGCGCCGGCTCGCCAGTATCAAGACAGCCCGGCCAGACGGCGCGAGCACGCGCCAGAGCTCAGCCATCGAGGCGCGCAGGCTGTCGCTTTCCTCGAAATAATGCGCAGCGATCGCGCGATCGAAAACGGCGTCCATGATCGGAAGC
>JAUIEH010000189.1 GCA_030428405.1 Alphaproteobacteria bacterium | reverse complement strand
CGCCGCAACCGCCCTGGACATAGCTCAAGAGGCCCGGCGACATCGCGGTTTCCGCGCGCGCCATGAGCCCTTTGAAGTCCATCGGATATTCGGGAACGACGCCCTGCAATCCGTTGAAATAGATCTCGAGCTGGTAGTCGCCATATTTCGGGCTGGTGATCTGCTCGCCGTCGCCGCTCATCTCTCAATCCCTGCAATCGCTATCACAGTGGTGAACCGCTCTGTCGCACTGCGCCGTCGCTTGAGCTTGAGCGCGCGGCGTTCGCGTCAGCTCAGCTTGAATGATTTCAGCGCCGCTTCCGCGATCGGTCCGCCCCATTCCTGTACGAAATGGCCAGCGTCCGCGACTTCCATCGGCTCCGGACAATTGCGGATCATCAGCCGCATGGCGTGCATCAACTTAGGGCCGAGCACGGGGTCCTGCATGCCGATCGCCATGAAGCTTTCGCCCGACCATTGCTCGGACAGGAATTTCATCGAGTCGAGGCCGACATCGACGCCTTCCATCTCCGGCGAGGTCTGAACCAGCATCGGGAAGCGGCGCACGCCGGCTTTGTAGCGCTGGTCGGGGAAGGGCGCGTCATAGGCGGCGGCCTCGGCGTCGGAGAGGACCGGCGTTGCGCGCTGCATCAGATCGCCGACGGCGAGATCGGGCTGGCTGGCGTTAAACTCGCGCCAGGCGTCAAAGCCGTCGCCCGCCGGCCGACCAATGCCGATGCCGGTGTTCATCACCAACAGCCGCGTGATCTGCTCGGTATAATCTTTGGGAATGGTGAGGCCCAACAGCCCGCCCCAGTCCTGAACGACCAAACAGACATTGGAGAGGTTCATCCGCTCAAAGAACGCCTTCAGAGAGCCGCGATGAAAGCCGAAAGTATAGACTTCATCACTGACGGGCTTGTCAGAGCGCCCAAAGCCGAACCAGTCCGGCGCAACGACGCGGTGGCCCGCGGCGGTGAAGACGGGCGCCATCTTGCGGTAGAGATAAGACCAGCTCGGCTCGCCATGCAGGCAGAGAAAGGTGACGGCGGCGTCGGCGGGGCCTTCATCGACATAATGCATCCGCAGGCCCTCATAGCCCGGCAGATCTTCGACATAGTTGGGCGCATAGTCCCAACCCGGCAGGCCCTCGAACCGGTCGTCCGGCGTTCTCAGGACTTCACCGACTTCTGACGCGCTCGGCATCGCGCTCCTCCCAGCTCGTTCGGCAAACTTGTGTGAGAAACGGAGCACGAAGCGCCAGCCAAGTCGACCTGGGTTGCATTTCGCTGCGTTGCTCGGCGTTGAGCCATAGCCGACTGTTCGTCCACGCCGCGGGATTGGTCGCGATGGCGGCGCGCGGCCCCTTGACGTTCGCCGCGTGAGCCATGCAATGCATTGAACGCCTCATCACCACGACGCGCGCGACGATCGCGATTGCTTGCAACCGCCACGCGCATCAGGCTCCCGAATAAATTGGAGAACAATATGGCCGGTTCGCAATTCGACATGATCGTCGTGGGCTCTGGGCCGGGCGGCTATGTCGCCGCCATCCGGGCGGCTCAGCTGGGCATGAAGACCGCTATTGTCGAACGCGAACATCTCGGCGGCATCTGCCTCAATTGGGGCTGCATCCCGACCAAGGCGCTCTTGCGATCCTCCGAAATCTTCCACCTTATGACGCATGCGGATGCTTTCGGGTTATCCTGTGAGAAGCCGAGCTTTGATCTGCCGAAAGTGGTCGAGCGCTCGCGCAAGGTCGCCGCACAGCTCTCGCGCGGCGTCGGCATGTTGCTCAAGAAAAACAAGGTCGAAGTCATCGAAGGCGAAGGACGTCTGGAGAAGGGGAGCGCTGCGCCGAACGTCATCGTCACGGGCAAGGACGGCAAGGAGCAGAAGCTGACCGCCAAGCATGTCGTCATGGCGACGGGCGCGCGCGCACGCACGCTGCCGAAAGCCGGCCTGGAGCCGGATGGCGAGTTCATCTGGACTTACAAAGAAGCGCTTGTGCCCGATGCGATGCCCAAGAAGCTGCTGGTCATCGGCTCAGGCGCAATAGGCATTGAGTTCGCGAGCTTCTTCAGGACGTTCGGCGCCGAGGTCACGGTGGTCGAGATGCTCGACCGCGTTTTGCCCGTTGAAGACGCCGAGATTTCCAAGCTCGCGCGCAAAGCGTTTGAAAAACAGGGCATGAAAATCCTGACCGAGGCGCAGGTCTCGAAGGTCGAAAAGGGCGGCGGCGTCGTCAAAGCCAGCGTGACCCTGAAAGACGGTAAGACCGAAATCATCGAGGCCGACCGCGTCATCCTGGCGATCGGTATTGTCGGCAATGTCGAAGGCATCGGGCTCGAAGATGTCGGCGCCTCGATCGAGCGCGGCCATGTCGTCGTCGACGGCTATGGCGCCACCGGCGTCAAAGGCCTCTCCGCGATCGGCGATCTGACCGGTCCGCCCTGGCTGGCGCATAAGGCGAGCCATGAGGGCGTCATCGCTGTCGAACGCGCGGTCGGTAAGACCGACACGCATCCGCTTGACGTCGCCAAGATTCCCGGCTGCACCTATTGCCTGCCGCAGGTCGCCAGCGTCGGCATGACGGAAGCTGCGGCCAAAGAGGCGGGCAGGGACGTCAAGGTCGGCCGCTTTCCCTTTATCGGCAACGGCAAGGCCATCGCGCTCGGCGAGCCGGAGGGCCTGGTCAAAACCGTATTCGACGCCAAGACGGGCGAGCTTTTGGGCGCGCATATGATCGGCGCCGAAGTGACCGAGCTGATCCAGGGCTATGCTGTCGCAATGACCGGCGAACTGACCGAGGCCGAGCTGATGGACACGGTGTTCCCGCATCCCACGCTCTCGGAAATGATGCATGAGAGCGTGCTCGACGCTTACGGCCGCGTGATCCACATCTGAGACCTCGGCACGAGCCGCCGCTATTGCGTCGCTGCGTCGCGACCGTTCGCCGCGCGCCGTCTCGACCCGCGCCTGCCCCCTGTTTTAGCCTGACATCCGACCATCGCATATTGGGGGCGTCATGCGTGCATTCTTGCTTGGACTGACCGTAGCGGCCGCGTTGGCGTCGGCGCCGGCCATCGCCGACGCCATCCGGCAGACCGTGGGCGAGTTCGAAGACCGCTTCCGCCAGCTCGACGTCGACTTGCCGACGCCCAATGTCTATCGCACGGCGTCGGGCGCGCCGGGTCCGCAATATTGGCAACAGCGCGTCGACTACGACATCGAGGTCGTGCTCGATGAAGACGAACGCCGCCTGACGGGCTCCGAGACCGTCACGTATACGAATAACTCGCCCGACACGCTGCGCTATGTCTGGTTTCAGCTCGACCAGAACCGGTTTCGTGACGACTCGATGTCGCGCATGTCCGAGACGGCGGAAAGCGCCGGCGGCCGCCACGCCGTCATCGAGGATGGCGGCGTTGATGTGCTGACCTATGCCGCATTGCGCCGGCACCAGGCCTTTCAGGACCAGGAATATGGCTTCGAGCTCTCACTCGTCGCCGACGGGCGCGGACGTGAACTCGACCATGTCATCAATGACACGATGCTGCGCATCGATCTCGCCGAGCCGCTGGAGCCCGGAGAGACCTCCGTCATCCGCATTGATTGGGCGCATAATCTGATCGATCAGGTCAATGTCTCGGGCCGGTCAGGCTATGAGTATTTCTACGACACCGACACCGAGATTTTCTTCGCGGCGCAGTGGTTTCCGCGCGCGGCTGCGTATACGGATTACAGCGGCTGGGCGAACCAGCAATTTCTCGGGCGCGGCGAGTTCACGCTCGAATTCGGCGACTATGACGTCGAAATCACCGTGCCGTCGGATCACATCGTCGCCGCCACCGGCGAGCTGCAGAACCCCAACGCCGTTCTGAGTGCTGAACAACGCGCCCGATTGCGCGAAGCGCGCGATGCCGACGAACCCGTCTTCATCGTCACGCCGGAAGAAGCCTTCGAAAACGAAATGTACGGCGTCACCGATACGCGCACCTGGCGGTTCTCCGCCGAAAATGTGCGCGATTTCGCCTGGGCCAGCAGCCGCAAATTCATCTGGGACGCCATGGGCGTTGAACAGGACGGGGAGGGCGAGGCGCCCGACTTCGTCATGGCGATGTCGTTTTACCCCAACGAGGCCGAGCCATTGTGGTCGCGCTATTCCACCCATGCGGTGGCGCACACGATGGAGGTCTATTCGCGGTTCTCATTTCCATACCCCTATCCCAACGCGATTTCGGTCAACACCTGGGCGCGCGGCGGGATGGAATATCCGATGATCACCTTCAACGGATATCGCCCCGAACTCGATGTCGAAACCAATCGGCGCAGCTATTCGCGCCAGACCAAATACGGCCTGATCGGCGTCATCATCCATGAAATCGGCCACATCTATTTTCCGATGACGGTCAATTCCGACGAGCGTCAATGGACCTGGATGGATGAGGGGCTGAACACGTTTCTCGAATATGTCGCGGAGACCGAATGGGAGGAGGATTTTCCTGCCTGGAACCGCGGCGAGTTCGTCAGCGTGCTGGATTATATCCCGTTTTATATGGTGAGCGAGGATCAGGTCCCGATCATGACCCAGTCCGACGCCATCTTGCAGTTCGGGCCCAACGCCTATTCCAAGCCCGCTGCTGCGCTGACGATATTGCGCGAGACGGTGATGGGGCGCGAATTATTCGACTTTGCGTTCCGCGAATATGCCCAGCGCTGGCGCTTTCGTCGTCCGACGCCGGCGGACTTCTTCCGCACGATGGAGGACGCTTCCGGCGTCGACCTCGACTGGTTCTGGCGCGGCTGGTTTTACTCAACGGATCATGTCGACATCGCCATCGCGGACGTGCGCGAATATCAGATTTCCAATCCGGACCCGGACGTTGAATATGCCGAGCGGCGCACGCTGGATGAGGACGTTCATCCTGAAGCGCTGACTTACGCCCGCAATCGCGAAGAGGGGCGCGAAACCTATGTCGAGCGCAATCCCGGCCTCTCCGATTTCTACAATGACAATGACGCCTTCACCGTCTCCAATGCGGATCGCAACGCTTTCGCGGCCGCGATGGCGGGCGAAGGCGCCGCCGGGCTCGCCAATTGGGAGCGCACCGCCCTCGAGCGCGCAGTTGAGGCGGGCGAGTATGTCTATTTCGTCGACTTCGCCAATGAAGGCGGACTGGTCATGCCGCTGCCGCTTGAAATCACGTTTGAGGATGGCGAAACGGAATTCCGTATGCTGCCGGCCGAGATATGGCGGCGCAATCACCGCGAAGTGACGCGCCTTTTCATCGAGCCGCGCCGGATCGTCTCCATCGAACTCGACCCGCGCCGCGAAATCGCGGACGCCGATCTGAGCGACAATCACTTTCCCCGCCAGATCACGCGCTCGCGCCTGGAGGTTTATCGCGAGACGTCAACCGAGCGAAATCTCATGCGCGACATGCTCGTGGACCTGCGCGGCGAAGAGGCGGACGCTTCCGGTGCTGCGCCGTTGACGCCTGTGGAAGACGGTGCGCCCGCAGATGTTGCGGATACAGACGATGCCGATGAGGCTGAGGATGAGGCCGGGGAGGAGGCGGAGGTCGAGGCGGGACGCTTGGAAGAAGCCGGCGATGACGCTCCAGACGCACCCGGTCCGCCGGACGACGAATGAGCCGCTATGTCTGGACACGGCGCGCAGCGCTCGCAGCGTTTGGCGCAAGCATCCTCGCGCGTCCCGCGTTCGCTCATCGCGCCCATTCGGCGCTGACAACGATTGAGTGGAACGACCGGCGTTCCATCCTCGAAGTGACGCATCGTCTGCACGCCCATGACGCTGAAGTCGCGCTCGCGGATGTGATGGGCGTGGACCGGCCGACCTTGGACGATCTGGAAACGCTCGCGCGGCTCGCTCTTTATATGGAGCCGCGCTTTGCGCTGAGCGACGCGAACGGCGCTGAGATTGTGCTGGAACTCCTCGGCGCGGAAGCCGAGGGACTGACCGCCTTCATCTATCAGGAGGCGCGTCTTGAAGCTGCGCCTGAGATATTGCGCATTCGCTGCGACTTCATGCGCGACGTCTTC
>JAUIEH010000188.1 GCA_030428405.1 Alphaproteobacteria bacterium | reverse complement strand
GCATCCGCCGGATCGCCGCCATGCGCGGCCGGGTCCGTCAGGGGACCGATCAGTTCCTGGAACTCGAAGAACGAACCCGGCCAGCCATGGGTGAGGAGCAAAGCCGCCGGGGCCGGGCCTTTTCCGCGCACGTGCTGGAAATGAACGTCGCGCCCGTCAATCGCGGCGAGGAACTGCGGATGCGCGTTGAGCTTCGCCTCCGCGGCGCGCCAGTCATAGGTGTTGAGCCAATACTCAACAAGCTCGCGCAGATACCCGACGTCTACGCCATATCTCCAATCCGCATCATCGCCCGGCGCGATGGCCCAGTCCGCCGCCTCGAGCTGCACGCGGATCCGCGCCAGCACTTCGTCGGGAACATCAATCCGAAACGGGCGAGGTGCGGCGGCGGTCATCAGCTTTTCTCCCGGCTCGTGCAGCTTGCCCGTGCGCGTCCTGCGCCTTGGCTTCGGCGGACCAGGCGGCGAAACGCGCGAGATGAACGTCGCTCGCGCCCATGAAATTTCGTACGAATGCGAGGCGCTTATAGAGATGGCCGACGGGGTGTTCTTCCGTCGTGCCGATCGCGCCGTGAAGCTGCACCGCCCAGGCGCCGACGAAATGGCCGGCTTCGCCGATCTGGGCTTTGGCGGCTGCGACATCCATGCGGCGTTTCAGCGGGTCGTCCGTTTCAAGAGCGGCGAGCGCGCGATAGAGCATGGAGCGGGCAAGCTCGGTCTCTACCAGCATGTCGGCCATGCGGTGCTGCAGCGCTTGGAAGGTGTTCAGCGTGACGCCGAACTGGCTGCGCGTTTGCAGATAATCGCGCGTCATCCAGAGGGCGGCGTCCATCGCGCCGACAGCTTCCGCGCACAGACTGGCAAGGCCATGGTCGAGCGCGAGTTCAACGGCGTCGAGCGCGCCGCCTTCCTCGCCGATCAGCGCATCAGCTGAGAGCGCGGCCTGATCAAGAACGAGGTCGCAGACCATGCGCCCGTCGACGCCATGATAGGGAACGATATCGACGCCCTGAGCGTCGGCGGCCACAAGGAACAGGCTGACGCCGCGCCGGTCCGTCGTCTGACCGGATGTCCGTGCGGAGACGACGAAAGCGTCAGCGTGTGGCCCTCCGAGTACAAAGCACTTGCGTCCGCTCAGCTTGTAGCCGTCATTCGATTTGGCGGCCTTGACCGCGACATGAGCGTCCTCGCCGCGCCCGGCGCGTTCGCCGTGTGCGAGCACGCAAATGCTTTCACCGGAAATGATCGGCTCGATCAGCGCTTCGCGTTGCGCCTCGCTAGCCTGGGCGAGCAGTGCGCGCACGCCCATGACCGCGCAGGGCGCAAACGGCTCCAGCGCCAGTGCGCGGCCGAGTTCTTCGGCCACAATGGCCGTTTCGATCGGGCCGCCGCCAAAGCCGCCTTCTTCTTCCGACAAGCCCGCGCCCAGCCAGCCGAGTTCGGCGAAAGTCGCCCAATGCTGCGCCGAAAAACGATCGCCGCGCAAAAGCGCGTTGCGCGCCTCAAAGCCGTATTCGCGCTCGACGAAACGCGCCGCGCTGTCCTTGAGGGCCTGTTGTTCCGGGCTCAGTGAGAAATCCATGTCAGCGCCTCACAAGCCCAGAACGGTTTTGGCGATGATATTGCGCTGAATTTCATTCGCGCCGCCGTAAATCGTGGTCGCGCGCCGGAACATCGCCTTGGAGAGATGGCCGGCGGCGTAATCGGGCGCAGGCGGAACGGGCGCGAGCTTGTCCATATTGTCCTGACCCTCGACGTCCGGGAAAACGGCGAGCCCGTACTCGCCGAGCGCCTCGACGCTGAGCTCGGACACGCGCTGGCGCAGCTCTGCGCCGCGCAGCTTCAAAACCGAGGAAACGGCGTTGAGGCTGGCGTCGTCTTCCGGCGTGTGCAGAACGCGCAGGACGGCGTATTCCAGCGCCAGGAGGTCGACTTCGAGCTTTGCGATCTTGGCCGCGAAGAGCGGGTCTTCCGCAATCGGACGGCCGTTCAGGATTTCGACCGCCGCGATGTCCTTGAGCAGTTCGAGGTCGTGATGGGTGTGCGGAACCTCCGCGCTCATGGCGCGCTCATTGGTGAGCAGAAACTTCGCATAAGACCAGCCGCGATTTTCCTCACCGACGAGGTTCTCGGCCGGCACGCGCACGCTGTCGAAGAACACCTCGTTGACGCTCAGGCCCTCATTGATGGTGTAGATCGGGCGCACGGTCAGGCCGGGGCTTTTCATGTCGATCAGCAGAAACGAAATGCCGGCCTGCGGCTTGACCTCTGAATTCGTCCGTACAAGCGCGAACATCATGTCGGCTTTATGCGCTTCCGAGGTCCAGATCTTCTGGCCGTCGACGACAAACTCATCACCGTCGCGCACGGCGCGGGTGCGCAGCGAGGCGAGGTCTGAGCCGGCGTTCGGCTCGGAAAAGCCCTGACACCAGAACTCGTCCGCATTCAGGATGGCGGGCAGATAGCGGTCTTTCTGCGCCTGGCTGCCGAATGTGTAGATGACCGGTCCGACGAGCTCGAGCGCGGACTGGTCCTCCACCGGCGCGCCGGCTGCTTTCAGCTCCATCTGGAAGAGAAAACGGCGCAGAGGCGACCAGTCGACGCCGCCATGCTCGGCCGGCCAGTTGATCGCGCCCCAGCCCTGCGCGTTCAAAATGCGCTGCCAGCGCTGCACGTCGTCATGGGTGGGGTGATAGCCGCGCCGGCCGCGCCGGGCGACATCCTCGGGCAGATTGGCGCGGATGAAGGCGCGCATTTCGGCGCGAAACGCTTCATCGGCGGGATCGAGTTTGAAATCCATGCGCCTACATTATGCCGCGCGCGCGCGGCGATCAGCCAGAGGGCTGTAAAGAAGAGGGTAAATCGCGTGCGCGATAGCGCCCGACCTCGCGAAGGCGCGCCGATCACAGGCGCGATTAGGCGTCCGCGAGCGCCCCCGCCGGTTGACGATGACCCGGCGCTGAAGCGACACCGAACGACAATAACCGGCAATCGATTACGTGGAGGCTCCTGTGGCTGCCGTCGATACAGCGATCGAGGGCGATGTCGCCGTCCTCACCGTCAATTACCCGCCCGTCAATTCGCTCAGCCTGGACGTTCGCGAAGGTCTGATGGCCGAGTTCCAGGCCGCGGCCGCGAATGACGACGTCGCCGCCATCGTCATTATCGGCGGCGGCTCAACCTTCATCGCGGGCGCCGACATCAAGCAGATGGGCACCGACAAGGCGCGCCAGGGCCCGCAATTGCGCGACCTCGAAGCCGCCTTCGAGAACAGCGCCAAGCCCGTCATCGCCGCCATTCACGGCACAGCGCTCGGCGGCGGCCTTGAAATCGCGCTCGCTTGCCATGCGCGCGTCGCCGTCGCCTCGGCCAAAGTGGGTCTGCCCGAGGTCAAGCTCGGCATTCTGCCCGGCGCGGGCGGCACAGTCCGCCTGCCGCGCCTGGTCGGTCCCGAGATCGCGCTCGATCTGATCACGTCGGGCAAGCATATCTCGGCGGCCAAAGGCGCAGAACTCGGCGTCGTCGATGAAATCGTCGACGATCTGCGCGCAGGAGCGATCGCTTACGCCCGCAAGCTGGTCGCCGAGGGCGCGCCGCCGCCGGTCATGGCGCGCGAGGACAAGATCCGCAATGTCGACCCGAAGGTCTTCGAAGACTTCCGTGCAAAGATTTCACGCAAGCTCCGCGGCGCCATCGCGCCGGTGAAGATCATCGAATGCATCGAAGCGACATGCGCGATGTCGGGCGAAGACGCGCTCGCTTTTGAGCGCGAGCGCTTCAAGGAGCTGTTCGAAGGGCCCCAGCGCAAGGCGCTCATGCATTATTTCTTCGCCGAGCGCGAGGCGCGCAAAATCCCCGACGTGCCCGCCGAGGTGAAGCCTCTGCCGATCCGCTCGGCCGGCGTCATCGGCGCGGGACTCATGGGCGGCGGCATCGCCATGGTCTACGCAAACGCCGGCATTCCGGTGAAGCTGGTCGACGTCTCCCAGGACGGCCTCGATCGCGGCATCAAGATCATCGACAAAAACTATTCGACCTCGGTGTCGCGCGGCTCCATCAGCCAGGAGGCCAAGGACCGGGCGATGAGCCTGATCACGCCGACCCTGAGCTATGACGATCTCGGCGAAGTCGACATTGTCGTCGAGGCCGTATTCGAAGATATGGGGCTTAAGGAGGACATCTTCTCGCGCCTCGACAGCGCAACCTCCGCGCACGCCATTTTGGGCTCGAACACGTCCTCGCTCGACATCGACCGGATCGCTGCAGCGACCAGCCGGCCGGAAAAGGTCATCGGCACGCATTTCTTCAGCCCGGCCAATGTCATGAAGCTGTTGGAGAATGTGCGCGGCGCGAAAAGCTCGCCCGAAACCATCGCGACCGTCATGGCGATGGGCAAGCAATTGGGCAAAGTGCCCGTGTTCGCAGGCAATTGCGACGGCTTCATCGGCAACCGGATGCTGCAATATTACACCGGCGAAGCCGAGTTCATGCTGGAAGAGGGCGCAACGCCAGAGCAGATCGACCGGGTCGCTGAAGGCATGGGGCTCGCCATGGGCCCGTGCGCCATGCGCGACCTTGCCGGCATGGACACGAGCGTGCGCATTCGCGACATCCGCCGCAAATCTCTGCCGTCGGACGAACGCCTGCCTAATATCGTCGAGCGCCTCGTCGAGGCCGGCCGGATCGGTCAGAAGGCGGGCAAGGGCTATTACCGCTATGAGGGCCGCACGCGCATTCCCGACCCCGAAGCGCTCGCGATCATCGAAGCGGAATCGGCCGCCATGGGCATCACCCGCCGCGAACTGTCGGATGATGAAGTGCGTGACCGCTTGTTCCACCCGCTCGTCAATGAGGGCGCCAAAGAGATCGAGGAAGGCGTTGCGCTGCGCGCCAGCGATATCGATGTCGTCTGGGTCAATGGCTACGGCTTCCCCGCGCATACGGGCGGTCCGATGTTCTGGGGCGAGGCTGACGGGCTCGATCGCGTGCTCGAAACCGCGCGCAGGCTCGGAGAGAAAAACGGGCAGCGCTGGGCCCCGGCCAAGCTGCTTGAGCGGCTCGTCGCTGAAGGCAAAGGCTGGGCGGCTGCGTCCGAACTCGTCGCCGAAAGCGCCTGACGGTTCTCGACAGCTCCGTTTGAATCGACCGTCGCTCCATGCGGGGCGGCGGTCGTTTCGTCTTGAACGGATTTTCCGCATGGGCGAGCAAAAAAAAGCGCCGCGCAGATCGCGCGACGCTGGGGGAGTGAATGTTCGGAGAGATATGACGCTGAGGCTAAGCGCGTTTGGCGCGCGCTTTAAACGCTTTACGCTGTCATGCGCCCATCAAGCGGATAGGCGATGGCGCTCAACCGCGCGGCAGGCCCAGCACGCGTTCGGCGATCACGTTTTTGATGATCTCATTGGCGCCGCCGGCGATCGTCCAGGCATAGCTCATCAGGAAGTCATACATGCGGTTGCCGGTCTGCAGGCCGCCGCCATGGATGACGGGCGCGCTTTTCTGGGCGTCCAGTCCCTCGATGCGCAAGCGCAAATCCGTATAGCGCCTGAGGATCTCGGAGAAATGGATTTTGACCTGCGCCGGCGTGTTTGAGCCGCCCATCTGCGCTTCGCTTTCGATCTCCGCGAGCATGCGCCGGATCAGATGCTGAAGAGCGCGCATCTCGGCATAGGCGCGCATGAAGTCTCGCCTATGCTGATCATCGGCCCACCAGCTTCCCTCAGATCGCAATGCCTCGTCGAGGTCGGCCTTGAGCGCTTTTTCCATGCGCTCGGCATATTCGAAGATGATGAGGCCGCGCTCGGCCGACAAAGTGGACTGCGCAATCAGCCAGCCGGCGTTTTCCTCGCCGATGAGGTTTTCCGCCGGGATTTCGACATCGTCCAGAAAGATTTCGGCGAACTCGGACTGGCCCGTCGCCTGGCGGATCGGGCGCACGGTGACGCCCGGCGATTTCATGTCGAGAATGAAATAGGAGATGCCGGCGTGTTTCTTCGGCGCATCCGGATTGGTTCGCGCGAGCAGGAGGCAATAATCCGCCCACTTGGCGTATGACGACC
>JAUIEH010000187.1 GCA_030428405.1 Alphaproteobacteria bacterium | reverse complement strand
GCGATGCGCTGTCTCGGGCCGATGAGGTCAAGCGGGCCGTCATCTCCGACAATCGCGCGCGCGGCCATCCCCGCAACGCCCGCATCCTGCCGCGCTCACGCGATTTCCACTGAGCGCAGCCGCGCCCAGAATCTGCGCTGTCCACAATTCCGGTCAGGCCAGAGCCCGCCGAATGCGCGCCAGCAGCAATCAGCACTGGCGCGGGACGCATTTGTTACAATATAACGCACGCACAAGCGGGGGCCGGTCGTGTTCGACGAAAGCTTCATTGCGCCGCTGGCCTTCAGCCTGGCCGCGGCCGCCATCACGACGACGGGCCTGGTCGCAGCCGCCTGGCGCGGCAGCTGGGTATTGCAGCAATCCAAGCTGTTCGCCGCTTTCGCCGCCGGCGCAATCATCGGCGCAGCGCTGCTGCATCTCTTGCCTGAAGCCGTGCATTCCAGCCCGCGCGCGCCCGTGCTGCTGCTCACCGGCTTTGTTTCGGCCTTTGTCGTCAATCGCGGCATTCACGGCGTCGCGCACGCCCATGGCCGGCCCGAGCTCGCCGTCGGCCTGACGCCGATGCTGGCCATCGCGCTGCATTCCTTCATCGACGGCGTCGTCTATACGGTGACGTTTTCAGTCAGCTTCGCCGCTGGCGCGGTGACCACGCTTGGCCTGATCCTGCATGAGTTTCCTGAGGGCGTAATCACCTTCGCCCTTTTGCGCGCGGGCGGACTGAGCGCACGGACGGCTTTCGTGCTCGCCTTTCTCGCCGCCGCAGTGACCACACCGCTGGGCGCGATTGTCGCCGAGCCGTTCGTCGCGCTTCTGGGACCCGACGCTCTGGGCGATTCCTTCGCCGTCGCCGCCGGCGTCCTGCTCTATGTGGGCGCCGGCCATTTGCTGCCCCATGTCGAACACGAACCCGCCCGCCTCTCGCTGCCGGCCTTAGGACTCGGGGTCATGTCGGCGCTCGGTCTCGTCCTGTTCGGCATCGGCCATGAAACCGGCGGTCTTGCCGCCGCGCATTGATCGCTCCGCGCCGATCGGCGACAAGCGCTTTTGCTTCTCACATCAGCGACATGAAGGAGCGCGCGCAATGGCGCCGACCGCTGAGGTTACGATCAGCCATGAAACCGGACCGGGCTTCGACATCACCCTGGCCGACATCATCGCGGCGGCGCGCGCGGATGCGCGGGTCACGTTCTCCGAGGACGCGCGCGCGCTCATGCAGTCCCGGCGCGAAGCAACGCTCGCGGCGCTGGACGGCGACACGCCGATCTACGGCTTCAATCGCGGCTTCGGCAGCAATGTGCGCGAAGCCGTTTCGACCGAAGACGCCGAGCGGCTGCAGACCAATCTCATCCGTTCCCACAGCGCCGGCGTGGGCGATGCCGCACCGCGCGACGTCGTGCGCGCGACCATGGTGTTGCGCGCGCGCTCGCTGGCGCGCGGTTGTTCCGCCGTGCGTCCCGAACTCGTCGAGACGCTGATCAGCTGCCTCAACGCCGGCGTCACGCCGGTCGTGCCGCGCTTTGGTTCGGTTTCCGCGAGCGGCGATCTCGCCCCCCTCTCCCATGTCGCCTTGTGTCTCATCGGCGAGGGTGATGCTTTTCTCGGCGCCGCTGATGGCGAACAAGAGCGCATGCCGGCCGCCGAAGCCTTGCGCCGCGCCGGCATTGAACCGCTCTCGCTCGGCATGAAGGAAGGCCTCGCGCTCAATAATGGTTGTCAGTACACGGCGGCCTGGATGGCGCTGGCGGCGGACAAGATGCTGACGTCGATCAAGACGGCCGCACTCGCCACGGCGTCGGCCGCGCAAGTGATGTTCGGCTCGGACACGCCGTTTTCCGCCGCGCTCCACGCGCTTCGCCCGCATCCCGGCTCGGTCACATTCGCGCGCTGGGTCGGCGACCTGATGGCGTCATCGCCGATCCGCGAGCTGCACCGCAATTTTGACATCGATGGCGAAGTTCAGGACCCGTATAATCTTCGCTGCGCCGCGCAGATCCTGGGACCTTGCCTGACCCTGATCGAGCGCGCGATCACGACGCTCGAGATCGAAGCCAATTCGGTCACGGACAATCCCATCGACCTCAACTGGCCGCTCGCCGAGGGCGCGGACTACGATATCGACGCCATCACATCAGGCGGTCATTTCCACGGCATGCCGCTGGCCATGGATGCATACGGATTGCTGCAGGCGGCCGGCGTCATGGCCAAGTTGTCCAGCACGCGCTGCCACCGCTTCGTCGACCCGGCGCGCAATCGCGGCCTTGGCGCACAAGTGCGTTGGCCGGGCGAGACGCCGGGCCCTGTCGATGAGCAGGAAGCGCGGCGGCGCTCGACCAGCTCGGGATTGATGATTGTGGAATATTCCGCATCCGGTCTCGCGAACTGGATCGGCGGGCTGGCAATGCCGTCCCACCTCTTTTCGATCTCTACCGACAGCGGCCAGGAAGACCATGTCTCGATGGCCGGCAATGTCGCCCAGCGTGCCCATGACGCCGCCGAGCGGCTGGCGGAGTCGCTCGCCTGCGAACTCGCCTTCACCGCCCAGGCGGCACGCGTGCGCCGGGAGACGCAATATCTCAAGACGCGCGCGCTTGGCCCGAGCACGCCGGCCTCAAGCGGCGGCGACAACGCTCTCGCCGCCAAGCCCGCGATTGAAGACCGGATCGACGAGAACGGCCGGCCGCTGCAACGCAGTTTCGAAGAGGTCTGGTGGCGCTATTTCGACGCCGACGCCCTGCGCCTCAGCGCGCCTTGCGAGCGCGTGATGACCGCCATAGAAGAGGCCTTCCCCACCGTGGTGGAAGATCGCATGCTCGCCGACGATTTAAACGCCCTGGCCGACCGTGTGCGCAGCGGCGCGATCGCTGCGGCGTCAGGTTACGCATTCGACCATATGCCGGTCGGCGCCTGAGGCGTCGGCCGCAATCGCGCCTTTCCGCGCCCCGCAAGCTTCGCGCATTTCCTTCTGTCATCGGATGACAAAGACATGAGTTCGCAAGATCTAGTCGCGGCCGCCAAGCCGCGCGGCATTATCGACCGGCGCGGCGAAGACGTCGCGCTCGAGGAATATGTCGTTTCGACCGTCGGCGCGGTTTATGAGCGCTGGGGCTTTGAGCGCCTTGAAACAGGCGCGTTCGAGTTTTCAGATGCGCTCGGCAAGCACCTGCCCGATCAGGACCGGCCCAATGCAGGCGTCTTCTCCCTGCAGGATGACGATGAGCGCTGGCTGAGCCTGCGCTACGACCTCACCGCCCCGCTCGCCCGCTTTGCCGCGGAGAACTGGACCTCGCTCGCCAAGCCCTATCGGCGCTGGCAGACCGGTCCTGTCTGGCGCAATGAAAAGCCGGGGCCTGGCCGCTTTCGTCAGTTCACGCAGTGTGACGCCGATACGGTCGGCGTGGCGCAGGCCGCAGGCGACGCCGAAATCGTCGCGATGGCCGCTGAAGCGCTGACCGCAATCGGACTTCCCGATGGGGGCTTCGGTCTGCGCCTGTCGAGCCGGCGCATTCTCAACGGCGTCATGGAGAGCATCGGCCTCTCGGGCGGCGACATTGACCGCGCGGGCATGACGGTCGCGCGCGCTGTCGATAAGCTTGACCGCCTCGGCGTGGACGGCGTGGAGCAATTGCTCGGCAAGGGCCGCAAGGATGAATCGGGCGACTTCACGCCGGGCGCGGGGCTCGATACCGGCGCCATCGCGAAGATCCTGGAATTCGTTCAGGCCGAACGCGGCGGGCGCGAGGAAACGCTCGCCCGCCTCGCCGAGCTTGTCGGCGACAGCGCGGAAGGCCGGGCCGGCGTAGAGGAACTCTCGGCCATTCACGACATCCTGTCGGCGCTCGGCGTCGGCGACGACATTGCGCGCTTTGACCCATCCATCGTCCGTGGACTGGAATATTACACAGGCGCGGTGTTTGAAGCCGAGCTGACCCTGCCTGCAGCCGACGGCGGCGCGCCCGTCTCCTTGGGCTCGATCGGGGGCGGCGGTCGCTATGACGATCTGGTCGCGCGCTTCACCGGCGAGCGCGTGCCCGCCACAGGCTTTTCCGTCGGCGTCAGCCGTTTGACCGCCGCGCTGCGCGAGCTTGGTCGCGACAGCGGGATCGAGACGAGCGGACCGGTCGTCGTCCTCGCGCTCGACCGCGACCAGATGGCGGATTACTTCGCCGTGGCACAGATGCTGCGCGCTGAAGGCGTGGCGGCGGAGGTTTATCTCGGCGCCTCGGGCATGCGCGCGCAAATGAAATATGCCGACCGGCGCAACGCGCCCGTCGCCGTCATTATCGGCGAGGATGAACGCGCGCGCGGCTCCGTGACGCTGAAGGACTTAAAGCTCGGCGCAAAAGTGGCCGCGGAAATCACCGACCACGAACAATGGCGTAAGGACAACCCGGCCCAGTTCGAAACCGGGCGCGGCGAAATGGTCGAAGCCGTCAAGAAAATCCTGACGCGCTAGCCTGAGCTAGTCGGCTTCGGCGCATCCATCCGCTACACGGATGAATTGGGCGATGTCGGAGAACGGAGCGAATAAATCGCGGTCCGTTCCCGTCAGCCAGGCCTGACCGGCGAGCGCTGCGATCTCCTCGGCGAGCGCGGCGCGCCGGTCGGCGTCGAGATGGGCGACGGCTTCATCCAGGAGCAAAAGCGGTCCGGCCGCGCGCGCGGCGTCCTCAAGCGCGCGCGCATGCGCCAAAGCGAGCCCGACCAAGAGCGCCTTTTGCTCCCCGGTCGAACAATCACTCGCCGCCAGTCCCTTGACTCGGTGTACGGCCACCAGGTCGCTGCGATGCGGCCCAGACAAAGCGCGCCCAGCCGCTGCGTCGCGGCGGCGCTTGTCGCGGAGTTCGTGCTGGAAATCGCTTTCGACGAGCTGGGCGTCCTCCCCGCCCGCCAGCGCCTCCTCCAGCGCACCGGACAGCGCGAGATCGGCCTTGGGAAAAGCGCCGTCGGGCCGCGCATCAATCGCGGTCTGCAGCCGCTGCAGCATGTCGGCGCGCGCGACCGCCATCGCCGCGCCGCGCTGCGCCATTTCGCGCTCCAGACCGTCGAGCCAGGCGGCGTCCGCGCGACCATCCTCCAGAAGGCGCGAACGTTCCCGCATGGCGCGCTCATACGCATTCGCGTTGGTCCCGTGATCGCCGGCGAGCGCAAGCGTCAGCCGGTCGAAGAAACGCAACCGCTCACCACGCGGACCCGCAAACAAGCGGTCCTGCGCCGGCGTCAGCCAGACCACGCGCACCATGCGGCCAAGCTCGGTTTGGGTCGCGGTCTCGCCGTCTATGCGCACGATGCGGCGCGATGGCCCTGAGGGGTCCTGCCCGACGCCAATGCGTTTCGTCTCGCCGTCAGCATTCAGATGGACCGAGACGGCCCAGGGGCCTGCGGCCTCGTCGCTCTCTTCCCCTGGCGCGCGCCGACGCAAATCCTCCGTGGTCGCCCGGCGCAGACCGCGACCGGGTGCGAGACACGAGACCGCCTCGATGAAATTGGTCTTGCCGGCGCCATTGGGACCGATCAGCACGACCGGTCGCGCGGACAAATCCAACTCGGCGGTCCGGTAATTGCGGAAATTGTTCAGCTGGACGCGCGTCAGCGCCCGCCGCGGCTGCGTCACACCCGCAACGGCATCAAAACATAGCGAACATGCTCGTCGGACCGGTCGAGGATCAGGGTCGGCGATGCGGCGTCAGCAAAGCGGAACTCCGCTTCGCCGCCTTCAATCTGCTGGGCGACGTCGAGCAAATAGCGCGCGTTGAAACCGATTTCGAGCGGGTCTTCGGAGAACTCGACCGACAACTCTTCCGTCGCCTGACCATTCTCCGGATTGTGAACCGCGAGCACGAGCCGGTCTTCCCCGACGGACAGCTTCACCGAGCGCGTCTTCTCCGCCGAGATGGTCGCCACGCGATCGACCGCTTCAGCGAAGATCTTATTGTCGAGCAGAAGGATCTTCTCATTGCCCTTCGGGATGACGCGCTCATAGTCCGGGAACGAACCATCAATAAGCTTCGAAGTCAGAATGGCGCGCCCGACCGTGAAGCGAATTTTCGCGTCCGAAACTTC
>JAUIEH010000186.1 GCA_030428405.1 Alphaproteobacteria bacterium | reverse complement strand
CGCTTAGCCTGACGCGATGGATCAGATCGCGCGTTTCCGCTCGAGCCATAGCGAGGATGCAGCGCTTCACGCGCATCGCCACGCGCACGCTTATGCGGCGCTGATCCTGCGCGGCGGTTATGTCGAGACGGGCGCAGACGGCGCCTGGCGCTGTGAGGCGGGCGAGCTGGTCATCCATCCGCCCTTTCATCTTCATGCAGACCGCTTCGCTGCGGGCGGCGCGGAGGTGTTGAATTTCGTCCTGCCCTTTGACACGGCCGCGACGCTGGGCGCGTCGTCTTATTTCGTTCTGCGCCCGAAACGTCCCGAAAATGTCGAGCGCCGTCGCCATCCACTGGACGCGCTGATCGAAGCGTTGGAGGACGGCGAGCGGGTCGCGCCCGCATCCGACGACGACTGGCGTGATGCGCTGGGCGCCGCGCTGCAGGCCGACCCGCGCGCCGATATCGGCGCCTTGTCGCGTCAGAGCGGCGTTTCCCCTGAGCACGCAGCGCGCAGCTTTCACCGCCGCTTCGGGCTCAAGCCCGCCGCCTTTCGCGCTGAGCAGAAGCTGCGCATGGCGCTTCGTTTGTTGACGGACGGCCCGGACATGCTGGCCGACATCGCGCTCGACGCGGGCTATGCCGATCAGGCGCATATGAGCCGCGCCTTGAAAGCCGCGACCGGCAGGACGCCGAGGAAACTCCGTGCGCTGCTCGCGCCGCATCAATTTGGTTCAAGATAAGCGCACCGACCGCGGCCAAAGTGCCGGCATGAACCGCACGCTCAACATCCTGACGCAGGCGGCCGTCTCGGTCGTCGCGCTCACCTTCGCGCCCGCAGCCTGCGCGCAGACGCCGGGCCCGGAGGCGACAGCCGCAGCCGCAGCAGAAATGCGCACGCAATGGGTCATCCACCCGTCGCTCGGCCTGGACGCCATCGTGTTTCTCGGCGCGCTCTCCGGCGATCAAATGGCGTCTCATTATTACGCCGAAGAAGCCGCCGAATTCCGCGCGCGGTTCACCGCTGAGGAAAACGCCGGCCTTGATCAGCTCGGCGCCATGGCGCGCGAGACCGGCACGCTGGTCGGCCCGTTTCTCGCGCTCGTGTTCTCGGTGCAGCCGACCGACACGCTCGAGGACGTCATCGCATCCGCGCAAGACCCGGAAACGCGTCTGCGCCCAGGCTTTGCGCAGACCCAATACTGGCGCGAAGAACGCTGGCCCAATGTCTCAGCCGGCGTGCAGGGCCCTGTGCTCGCCGCGCTGCGCGCGCTGCAGCGTGAAGGCTTCGAAGCATTCTGGCGCGCCCAGATGGAAGAACTAGGAATCGAGGAGACCGTCGCGCGCTTCCACGCAGCGCTTGGTCCGCACGACGTCATTGCCGAGCAGGAACGGCTGCTTGGCCGTCCGCTTGAAGATGAAATTGAGATGATCCTGTTGAACTTCTCGATGCCCTACGGCATCCGCATCACGGGACAGCGCTTCATCAGCCACATCTCGTACGACCCCGACACGCAGCTGCGCATCGCCGCGCATGAGATTTTCCATCCCTCTTTCGACCGTCAGGACGAGGCGTTGCTGGAATCGCTGGCTCCGCTGCGCGACGATCCCTGGATGGTCTCCATCGTCGAGGACCATGATCCGAGCTTCGGCTACAATTCCTTTCTCGGCGTGCTCGGCGAAGGCTCCGCGCAGGCGCTCGACCAGATAGTTTCTGAACGGATGGGATTTGCACGCGATCCGCACCGGCGCTGGATCGAGCATGACGGCGGCATGCACATGCTCGCCGCAGCGCTCTACCGCGCCATGCTGGATGACGGCTTTGATCAGACCGGCGGGCGCTATGAGGATTGGCTTCGCGGCGCCATCGCGCGCGGCGTTCTGGCGCCGGACAATGTCCGCAGGCTCGCCGCCGAGGTGGTGGGCGAGGAGGCGGTCAACGCCTGGGGCCCGCATCGTTCCGCAAGAGAAACGACGCCCTCGCACGCAGCGCCTTCACACGACTAACAGCGCCGCGCTTGACATAATTAGGAAAAATCCTAATTAGGGAATGCATGAATAATGTGTTCCAGGCGCTCGCGCATCCAGTTCGCCGCAAGGTGTTGTCGTTGCTCGGCGACGGCCCTTTGTCGGCAGGCGAACTGGCTGCGCGCTTCGACGTCGCCAAGCCGACGATGTCGGGCCATTTCAACGTCCTCAAAGAGGCGGGCCTGATCCTCGCGGAGCGCGACGGCACCACGATCCGCTATCGCCTGAACGCATCCGTCGCCGCTGAAGCCGTGGCGACGCTCATGGATCTGTTCCAGGTCGACGCCGAGCCGGCGCGCCCGGACCACGCACAAGAGGAGACCTCATGATGCGTCAGGCGCTGATCCCTGCGGGCGGGCTGCTCGCGCTCATCATCGGGCTCGCCGTTTATGGCTGGAGCGTCGCGCCGCCCGATGCGCAAATCCCCGTGCATTGGGGTATCGACGGAACGCCGGACCGCTATGGCTCGCGGCTGGAAGCGTTCGGCGTCGTGCCCGTGCTCGCGGTGCTCATCTCGGCGGTGCTGCTGATCGTGCCGGTGATCGATCCGCGCCGGCGCAATATTGAGCGCTCGCCCGCGCCGCTGATCGTGTCCTGGCTGGGCATGCTTGCGTTCATGGCGGTGATGCAGGGCTTCATGGTGCTGGTCGCAACCGACCGCATCGCAGCCGATGGCGGCGCCATTCGCTATGTCGTCATCGGCGGGATCAGCGCCTTGTTCATCGCCATCGGCAATGTCCTGCCCAAGGCGCGGCCCAATTGGTTCGTCGGCGTGCGCACGCCGTGGACTCTGTCCTCGGATTATTCCTGGGACCGCACGCACCGGCTCTCGGGCTGGCTGTTCGTCTTGATCGGCGTCGCCGGGTTCGCCGCTGCGTTTGCGCCGCAAGCCTGGCTCGGCCCGGCCGTCATCGGCGCCGGCGCTATCGCAATCGCGCTTGTCAGCGTCGTGATGTCCTATGTCTGGTGGTCGCGCGACCCCGACCGCGCGCGCGGCGAGGAGGCATAGGGGCGAAACTCAGGCGTGGGCCATGTCGGCCGCTGCGGTTTCGGCGAGCGCGTCGCGTACGCTCACGGCGTCGCGCCAACCGGTCGCCGCGCGCAGCGCGCTGGAATCGATGATGACGTGCTGGCTGTAGTCGGCGTCGCCATCGCTGACATCCGGCGCTTCTTCAAGCGTGAGCGCGCCGCCGGCCGCGTCGGCATAGGCGCACAGCCATTCGCGCCACGTCGGGTGCGCGCTCGGTCCGACATTGAAGACGCGCTGGACCGCTGCAGGGCTCTGCGCGGCGAGGCAAATCGCTTCGCCGACATTGTCGACGGGAATCATCGCGGCGCGCCAGGCCGCATGCGCCGGCGAAAGACGCAGCGGCGATCCGGCGCGCATGGCCTCCGCCGCCGCCATGAACCTCTTTCGCGGATCGTCGGGCCCGAACACCATCGGCAGGCGGAGCACTGTCGCGGGGAGGTCCGCTTGCGCGAGCGCAGCGCGCTCCAGCGGGATCTTGTCGTAATCCTCCCGGCCAATGCCGCGGCCTCGAAACGGGAAGGGCTTGGCGCGCAGGGGCGAGGTCTCGCTCAAAGGCGCAGACGTCGCGGGGCCGGGCTCGGATCCGATCACGCGTGCGAAGGCGGCGTAGACGTCAACCGACGAGACGAGCACATAGCGTCCAATGCGACCGCCGAGCCCGGCGAGCATCGCAAGCGTGTCTTGCGTTTCATAAGCGATCAGATCGACGGCGATGTCGGCGCCGTCGACGGCGGCGCACATCGCGTCGGTGTTCATCCGGTCGACCGCGAGCGCGCGCACGCCCGGCGTTTCGCATCGGCCTCGCCGGTTTAGGATGACGACCTCGGCGTTGCGCGCGAGGAAAGCGCGCGCCAGCGCGTTTCCGATAAAGCCGCCGCCGCCGATCAGGCAGGTCTTCACGTGAGGCTCCTTGCACGTTATGGCGCGGAGGCTAGCCTAAGCGTCTCGATTGCGGAGTATCTATGAGCGCGCCCAAAAAAGTCGTGCTCGCCTATTCGGGCGGGCTCGACACCTCGATCATTCTGAAATGGCTCCAGGAAGAGTTCGGCGCCGAAGTCGTCACCTTCACCGCCGATCTGGGCCAGGGCGAAGAGCTCGGCCCCGCGCGCGAAAAAGCGCTCAAGGCGGGCGTGAAGGCGGACGAGATTTTCATCGAGGACGTGCGCGAGGAATTCGTGCGCGATTATGTCTTCCCGATGTTCCGCGCCAATACGGTCTATGAGGGGCTTTATCTGCTCGGCACCTCGATCGCGCGGCCGCTGATCGCCAAGCGCCAGATCGAAATCGCGCACCAGACGGGCGCGGATGCGGTGTGTCACGGCGCCACCGGCAAGGGCAATGATCAGGTCCGCTTCGAGCTGTCCTATTTCGCGCTCGATCCCGACATTCGCGTCGTAGCCCCCTGGCGCGAATGGTCGTTCAAAGGCCGCGCAGATTTGGTCGCTTATGCAGAAAAGCACGGCATTCAGGTGACGGCGGATAAGCGCGGCGAGGCGCCGTTCTCCGTCGACGCCAATCTTTTGCACACTTCGTCGGAAGGCAAAGTGCTCGAAGATCCGTGGGAGGATGCGCCCGATATCGTCTATCAGCGTACGAACAGCCCGGAGAGCGCGCCGGACGAGCCGCAATATGTCACCATCGGCTTTGAGCGCGGCGATGCCGTCTCCGTGGACGGAGAAGAGCTTTCGCCCGCAGCGCTTCTGACCAAGCTTAACGAACTCGGCAAAGTGCATGGCGTCGGCCGGCTCGACCTTCTCGAAAACCGTTTCGTCGGCATGAAGAGCAGGGGCGTTTATGAAACGCCGGGCGGAACCATCCTGCTCGCCGCCCATCGCGGCGTCGAACAGGTCACGCTCGACCGCGGCGCAGGCCATCTCAAGGATGAACTCATGCCGCGCTACGCCGAGCTCATCTATAACGGCTTCTGGTTCAGCCCGGAGCGCGAGATGCTGCAGGCCGCCATCGATGAGAGCCAGAAAATGGTCACCGGCGAGGTGCGGCTGAAGCTCTATAAGGGCTCGGTCAATGTCGTCGGAAGGCGTTCTCCGAACTCGCTCTATTCGCTTCAGCACGTCACCTTCGAAGACGACGCCGGCGCCTATGACCAGAAGGACGCCGAAGGCTTCATCAGGCTCAACGCCCTGCGACTGCGCCTGCAGGCAAGGCGCGATCGCAAGGCGGGGAAAAACGACTGATGGACCTCTCTAAAATCTCCACCGGCGAGAACCCGCCGGATGACGTCAATGTCGTCATCGAAGTGCCGCTGGGCGGCGACGCCATCAAATATGAGATCGACAAGGCTTCTGGCGCGATGTTCGTCGACCGTTTTCTGTATACGGAGATGCGCTATCCCTGCAATTACGGCTTCATCCCGCACACGCTCGCTGAGGATGGCGACGAGGTCGACGTGATGGCGGTCGGCAATCGGCCGCTCGTGCCGGGCTCGGTGTTGCGGGTGCGGCCTGTGGGCGTCTTGTTGATGCGCGATGAAAAAGGTCTGGACGAAAAAATCCTCGCCGTGCCGCATCGCAAGCTCACCAGCTATTACGACACCATCGACAGCTATACCGACCTGCCCAACATCCTTGTGGAGAAGGTCCAGCATTTCTTCGAGCACTACAAAGATCTGGAGCCGAAGAAATGGGCCGACGTGGTCGGCTGGGCGGGCGTGGACAAGGCGCGCGAGATCATTCGCGAGTCGATATCGCGCCGCGCCGAAGCCGGCGAGTAGCGCCGCCAAACTCGCGCGCATTGCCGAAGCTTAACGTGACCCTCGCGCGCGCCCGCGCTCATCTTGGCGCGGTGGCAGGGAAGGGCTCGGACATGCGGCGCAAGCTCATGCTCATTGGCGCAGCGGTCATGGCGACCGCGCAGGCGGCGGTCCCTCACTCGGCGTTTGCGCAAGAGCAACCTGACCCGATCGCGACTCTGCGCGGTCTGGCGCGCGAGGCCTACGCCGCCGGCGACATAGAAGCTGCGCGCCGCGCTTATTCCGCCGACCTCGCATTGCAGCCCGGCCACCATCAGCTGATGGTCGAAATCGCAGCCCTCCACGCCGAACAGGACGCCTTCACCGAAGCAGCGCT
>JAUIEH010000185.1 GCA_030428405.1 Alphaproteobacteria bacterium | reverse complement strand
CGCCGGCCTCATGGCCGAACAGCTCGGACTCCAGGAGATCGTCGGACAACGCTGCGCAATTGACCTTCACGTAATCGCGGTCCCAGCGACGCGAGAGAAAATGCGCGCGCGCAGCAAACAGCTCTTTGCCGGTGCCCCGCTCGCCGATGATCAGCAACGGCTTGTCGAGAGCGGCGCTGGCCGAGACATGCTCGAGCGCGTCTAGCAGCGGACGCGACTGGCCGATGATCGGCGGCGGCGTGGCGAGCGATAAATCAGCCATTGGCGAAATATGCCAAAACAATTGGTGAAAAGCCATAAATATTGGCGAAAAACGCCAATCGTTAAGAGCGTAATTGCGCTCGCAAAATAATAATCCCTGTAAAAACAACGAAGTAAGAGAGCGCGCGCAAACTGGCACGGCTCATGCAATTAACCAGTCAAAGGTTGAACGAGGGCGCTGGCGAGAAGCTCCAGCGCGCAGTTTGAGGAAGAAAATGACGGACTGGAATGACTCCTATCACGCCGATGAACGCCGCCACGCCCATGAAACCCGTCACGGGCCGCATCGCCGCGACGAAGACGGTTGGGGCCGGGCTGGCCGCCGGGCGCGCCGCTATTTCGCGCGCAGGCCGGCTGAGAGCTGGGCGTTTTTCGCCGCCGGCGTGTTGTTAGGCGGCTTGTTGTTCTGATTGACGAGACTGGACGCAGCGTCTGCGGCGTTCGCCAAGAAAAAAGGTCGAAGGAGAAAACTCAGATGGGCGTGTTTTCGCGCATGAGCGACATCATCAACGCCAACATCAACTCGATGTTGGACAAGGCCGAAGATCCCGAGAAGATCGCGCGCCTGATCGTTCAGGAAATGGAAGAGACCCTGGTCGAGGTGCGCACCCATGCCGCGCGCGCCATCGCCGATCGCAAGGCGCTCGAACGCCGCGGCGGCGAATTCCGCTCTGCGGCGCGCGAGTGGGAAGCCAAGGCCGAACTCGCCATCGACAAAGGCCGCGAAGACCTTGCGCGCGGCGCGCTCGCGGCCAAGCAAAAGGCTGAACGCTCCGTCGAGGTCATCGATGAAGAGCTTCAACGCGTCGGCGAGGCGATCGCCAAGGCGGATGAAGACATGTCCAAGCTGCAGGACAAGCTGCGCGAAGCGAAGTCGCGGCTGAAGGCGCTGACCATCCGCTCACAGACAGCCGAGAAGCGCGAGCGCATGCGCTCTTATGTCTATGACAGCCGCGTTGATGACGTGTTTGCCCGCTACGAGCAGGTTCAGCGCCGCGTCGAAGAGCGCGAGGCGCGCGTGGAAGCCTATGATCTCGGCAAGGACGGCCAATCGCTTGAGAGCGAATTCGAGCGGTTGGAAGCGTCTGAGAAAGTCGAAGAAGAGCTCCGTGAACTGAAGCGCCGGCGCGGTCCGGGCGGCGGGTCGTCCTCGCGTCCGACGTCTTATGATGATGACCGGTCGTGATAGGCCCAGCGTTTAGAGAGGTATTTCACTAATGGATGTTGGAACGCTTGCGCTGGTCATTCCCATCATCGCGCTCTTGTTCGTCGCGCTGCCGGCAATCGTCTTGCACTTCATCACGGAATGGCGGCGCGGTTCGCTCGCGCCCGGCGATGAAAAGATGATGGAAGACCTCTGGCGAACCGCGCGCGAGATGGAACGGCGCGTCCAGGCGCTTGAATCGATCCTGGACCATGAAGCGCCGGAATGGCGACGCACCGCGCGCCGGGAGGATTGAAGCGATGACGTGCTTCACCGCCTCGCCGAGACCGCGCCGCGCGTTCAGGCGCGCGCTGAACCAAACGAGTTGTCACAATGGCTAGAAACCGATTTGAATCTCCCAACCCGCACAAGCTCTACCGCAATAAGCGCAAGGGCGTGATCGCCGGCGTCTGCGCAGGCGTTGCGGATTATTTCGGCATGGACGTTGTCGCCATTCGTGTCGCGACAATCCTTGGCATGATTTTCCTGACGCCATGGTTTTTGACCGCCTATGTCGTGTGCGCCCTGATCGTACCGGTCAGGGAGGGCGCGAGCGCAACATCGAGCGCGCGCGCCATGTCTGAGGAAGAAGACCGCTTCTGGCGTGATGTCGAACATGCGCCGCATGCGACCTTTTCCGACATTCGCTATCGCTTTCGTTCAATCGACGAGCGCCTGCGCGACATTGAGCGCGTGGTGACGTCGGACGAATGGAAGCTGCGCCGCGACTTCAGGGAAATCGAATAGCACGATCAGGCGCGCGGAGGACGCGCGCCGCACGGGGTGGTCATGTCTGCAAAACTTCTATCGCTCATACTCTCGGCTGCGCTCGCCAGCGGCGCCGGAGCCGTCGTAACGGAAACCGTGGCCGGCGCGCCGGGAACCGCCGCCGCCCAACTCGTCGACGCCGTGGCGAGCCGCCATGGCCCCAGCGAGGCGCTCAATGAGGGTGATGAACATCTCGTTTTGAGAATTTGTCTGGGCCCGGCCAATGTCACCTTTGGCGGTGACAGCCCGGTCTCGGTGTCTTTTCATGCCGGTGGTTGCGGCGATCGCTTGTTCGGGCTGGCCCTGGTCTCGGCTCGCACACAGCGTCCCTCATTCGTGTTTTAGCCGAGAGCTGATTGTCCGGGCGCCGACCGGGCGCGCCAGACTCAATTCCCGCGTTTCAAGGCGCGCACGACAAAGCGTCCGGGATGAAGCGCTAAGGCTGCGTCACGCTCAAGCGGGCTCGGCTCATGCAGCATTTTCGCGGCGAGCGCCTCCCCAAGCAGCGGCGCCCATAAAAATGCGCGGCTGCCCAGACCAGTCAACAGATAGAGCCCATCCTGGTACGGAACAGCTCCGCCCGGGTCGCGCTTGCCTGTTTTCAGATGCGCAAATCGCTCGGCGTAAGCTGACCAGTCAGGAACGGGGCCGCATATCGGCAGTCGATCCGGCGTGGTTGCGCGCAAGCCGACATGGTTGTTGATCTGATCCGTCGCGATAGACCGCACAGTTTCAGGCGCCGAGGCTGCAAGTTGTGCGAGATTGTAACGCGCGTCATCCTCACGCTCCGCAAGCGGTTCGCCGGGCTCGGCGGGTTCATAGGTCGCGCCGAAATAAAGCCGTCCGTCGTCTGCTGAAAAGGCGTGGCCGCCATAGAGGAGGGCCGCGTTGGCGCTGAGATCCTGACGGTCGGCGGCGAGAGGCGCAGACGATAGCTGACCGCGGGATGCGTTTAACGCGAGCGGTTCAGTCTGTGCAAAGCCTTTCGAAACAATGCCCGCAGCGACCACGCAAAACTCTGCGCGTGCAATCTCTTCGCCTTCTGCATCAAGCGCGCGCCAGACGCCGTGTTCGCGTTTCAACGATGCGGCGCGGCGGTTCAGGATCAGACTGCAATCGGTAAGCGCCGCCGAGACGGTTTTTTGCGGCGCGATGATCCGGCAGCGCTGTAGCGACAGGCCGTCTTCGCCGATTTGCGCAGCGATCCAATCGCTCGGCGCCATGCGTGAACGCGCAATTTTTTCGAGCCGCTCACGTTCAGCATCGTCCTTCACCAGACGAATAGCGCAGATTTCGCGCGCGGCTTGACTGAGTTGAAATAGGTCTTGCGTGTAAAGATGGTCCGCAAACGCCCAGGCTGCACGGTGAAAGCGCGCCTCCGGACGGTCGTCAAGGTCAAGGCGCGGCGTCATCAAAGCGTAGGGCGCCCCGCTTGCCGAGCCGCGTAGTTCATCGGACCCGTCGATCACGGTGACGTCGACGCCGCGCCGTTTCAGCGCCAGCGCCGCAAACGCGCCGGCCGGCCCTGCGCCGATGATCAGGACGTTGCGTGGCTTGGCGGCGCAGGGCGGCGCAGACGTCGCCGCCGCTTTGGTCGCCGCGGCGGAGCCGCCATGAAAGCGCGCTTCGAGGCGCTCGCGTTTTTTTCCGTGTCCGGCTTTTTTCTCGACTGAAAATCCAGCTTCGCTCAGCCCGCGCCGGATCTCTCCTGCAACGGTGAAGCTTGCAAGCCGGGCCTCGGGTTTGGCGCGGGACGCAATGGCGGCGAGAATGTCGCGCGACCACATGTCCGGATTTTTCGACGGCGCGAAGCCGTCGAGAAACCACGCATCTGCGGCGAACTCCAATTGCGCCAGCGCCTCACCCGCCTCGAGATGCGCAATCGTGAGCGCGACGCGGTCGTTCAGCGTGATGCGGTGAACGCCACGCATCTGCGGCGGCCAGGCTTTCAACAGGGCGTCGCGCTTATCGGCCAGTCCGGGATTGGCCGGATCATTCAACGCCTTGACGCCGGCGAGCATGGTTGTGGCTTGCGCGCGATTGAGCGGAAATCCGTCAACGGATATGAAGTGAAGCTGGCCATCGGCCGGCCCGTTGCGGTCCCACTCGTCCCAGCTGGCGAGAAAATTCAGCCCCGAGCCAAAGCCGAGTTCAGCGATGACAAATTGCTCAGCATCGCGCCAAGCGTCCGGCACGCCGCATCCGGATAAAAACACGGCGCGCGTCTCAGCGAGCCCGTCTGCGGCCGAAAAATAAATGTCGTCAAATGCTGCAGCGCGCGCGACTCCGTCGCGGATTTCAATTTCCGCTGCGGGCGGTCCAAGCGACGTCACGGGTCACATTCCTGAAACGGACGGCTTTAATAGCCGCGTCGGTAACCCCGCGCGCGCGGTCCGAAAAAGAACCACACGATAATGCCGATCAGCGGCAGGAAGATCACGAAAATGATCCACAATCCGCGTACGAGCGCGCTTTCGCGCGCCTGTGCGATGTTCAATATCGCCCAGATGACGAGTATCAGGTGGATGAGGCCGAAAAGCCCGCTCACCTCAATGCCGGCCATGATGTTTTCCTTATCGAAATACGATAAGCAAAGATAGCCCGCTCGGGCGTCATTGCAAGCTGAAAACCATTGATTTCATGCATTTTTCGCAATTTCGGCGCCGTTGCGCGGCCGCCTGACATTCTGCGCTGAAGTCAGCCGCGTCCGCCGCCCGCGCGCGCGGTCAGGTCATAGCCGTCCGCGGCGATGACGCGCGCTTTGACGATATCGCCGGGCTTGGCGCGCGGTGCGTTTTCGACGCGCACGACGCCGTCGATTTCTGGCGCATCCGCTTTGGATCGTCCGACCACGTCAGAGCCCGACGCCTGGTCGATCAACACGTCGATGCGCTTGCCGACCATGCGCTTATTGCGCGCCGCAGCGATGTCGGCCTGCGTGCGCATCAGTCGGTCATAGCGCGCTTGCTTTACGTCCTCGGGAACCTGGCCGGGCAGCTCGTTGGAGCGTGCGCCGTCGACATCTTCATATTTGAAGCAGCCCAGCCGGTCGATGCGCGCTTGCCTGAGCCAGTCGAGCAGGAGTTCGAAATCCTCCTCCGTCTCGCCTGGAAAGCCGACAATGAATGTCGAGCGGATGGCGAGGTCCGGACAAGTCTCGCGCCAGGCGCTGATGCGCTCGAGCGTTTTTTCCTGCGCGGCCGGTCTGCGCATGGCGCGCAACACACTCGGCGAAGCGTGCTGGAACGGAATATCCAGATAAGGAAGAATTTTTCCATCCGCCATCAGAGGGATGACCTTGTCGACATGGGGGTAGGGATAGACATAGTGCAACCTGACCCAGACGCCGAGCTCGCCTAAAGCTTCGCACAGATCGTAAAATCTCGCAGCCACCGGCCGGCCGCGCCATTCGCTGGTTTCATATTTGATATCAACGCCGTAAGCGCTGGTGTCCTGGCTAATGACAAGCAGTTCCTTGACACCCGCCTCAGCCAGTTTTTCAGCTTCGCGCAAGACTGCGCGCGCCGGCCGAGAGCGCAATCCACCGCGTAAGGATGGAATGATGCAGAATGCACAGGAGTGGTCGCAGCCCTCTGATATTTTTAGATAGGCATAGTGGCGCGGCGTCAGTCGCACGCCTTGCGCGGGCACGAGGTCGACAAACGGATCGGGTGCGGGCGGGGCGGCGTCGTGGACGGCGTCGACGACTTGTTCGTATTGGTGCGGTCCCGTTACGGCGAGCACGGAAGGGTGGGCGGCGCGGATTTCATCTGGTTGTGCGCCCATGCAGCCGGTGACGATGACGCGGCCGTTTTCAGCGATCGCCTCGCCGATGGCTGAAAGCGATTCTTCCTTGGCGCTGTCGAGAAAGCCGCACGTGTTGACGAGCACGACGTCGG
>JAUIEH010000184.1 GCA_030428405.1 Alphaproteobacteria bacterium | reverse complement strand
CGCGCTGATATTGAGATCATCGGCGAGAGCGCGCTCTTCGAAGGCTTTGGTCCCATCGGCGGTCACGAGCGCGTCTGGATGAGCCATGGCGACCGCGTCATCGAAATCCCCGAGGGCTTTCACGTCATCGCGCAATCGCGCAACGCGCCCTTCGCCGCCATCGAAGACCCGGCGCGCAAATTCTACGGCGTCCAGTTCCATCCCGAAGTCGTGCATACGCCGCGCGGCGGCGCGCTGTTGCGGAACTTCACGCACGCCATCGCCGGTCTGAAGGGTGATTGGACGATGGCGGCTTTTCGCGAGGAAGCGATCGGCCGCATTCGCGAACAAGTAGGAACGGGCCGGGTCATTTGCGGTCTTTCGGGCGGCGTTGATTCCGCCGTCGCCGCCGTCCTCATTCACGAGGCAATCGGCGATCAGCTCACCTGCGTGTTCGTCGACACGGGTCTGATGCGCATGGGCGAGGCTGATGAGGTCGTGAGCCTCTTTCGCGGCCACTACAATATTCCGCTCGTGCATGTGGATGCGGGCGATGACTTCCTCTCCAAGCTCGAAGGCGTCGACGACCCCGAGCGCAAGCGCAAGATCATCGGCGCGACCTTCATCGACATTTTCGAGGAGGAGGCCCGCAAGGTCGGCGGCGCCGACTTTCTCGCGCAGGGCACGCTCTATCCCGACGTCATTGAGAGCGTTTCATTCGACGGCGGACCATCCGTCACCATCAAATCGCACCACAATGTCGGCGGTCTGCCGGAGCGCATGAACATGAAGCTGGTCGAGCCTTTGCGCGAGCTCTTCAAGGATGAGGTGCGCGCGCTTGGCCGCGAGCTTGGCCTGCCGGAAGCCTTTGTCGGCCGCCATCCTTTTCCGGGACCGGGCCTGGGCATCCGCATTCCCGGCGCGGTCTCCAAGGAGGCCGTCGAGCTCCTGCAAAAAGCCGATGCGATCTATCTTGAGGAAATCCGAAACGCCGGGCTCTATGACGATATCTGGCAGGCCTTCGCGGTCTTGTTGCCGGTGCGCACGGTCGGCGTGATGGGCGATGAACGCACCTATGACCACGTGCTCGCCCTGCGCGCCGTGACGTCCACGGACGGCATGACGGCGGACTACTTCCCCTTCGATCATGACTTTCTCGGGCGCGTCGCAACCCGCATCATCAACGAAGTCAAAGGCGTCAACCGCGTCGTATACGATGTAACCTCAAAACCCCCAGGCACGATTGAGTGGGAGTAGGGGGCGGCTGGGGAGCTAGTCGTCTAGCACGGACTCGATCCGCTCTTTTGCCGCCGGGGCGCGAGCAAGGCTCGCTTCGATATGTTCGCGCCAGCGCGGTCCTTTCGACATTGCGTCTGAGTAAGCCTCAGCGAGATCGCTCGGACGGTCCTCAGCCAACATATGGATCAATAGCTCGGCCTGCATGAGGTCCTTCCGCGCCTTTAAGCTGTCCGGCCCGTGCTTTCGACGATTGGCGATGATCAGCTTGTGCACGGCGAAACGTTCCGGACGCGGAATCTGGACGCGCACGCCGTCCCGATAGACCGCGGCTGCGGGGACGGGCTCGGCGATGAGAAAATTGAGATGGTGCAGCGACTGCGCGCTCACGCCGAGCGCAGGCAGCGGTTTGACGTCTTCCTTCTCGTCGAACGAGGGCGTCAGGAATTCGACGATTGTTTCCGAGTTTGACTGACGCCAGCGCCAGACATGCTTGCGGTCAAGCGTCGGCACAGGCGCAAAGTCGAATTCCTGAAACACGTCGTGCAGTGACGGGTCGACCGTGTCGCCGAGCGCCAGCGACAAGCGCTCAAAGCTCGCAATGTCGATGTCATTGGTCATCGCCGTCTGGTCGAGCGTCAGGCGCAGGCCGAGTTCGCCCTCATAGAGTCTGAAAGCGGTGGTTCCAACGAGCGTTCCGCCGAGCCGAAACACGCCTGCGCGGGAGAGCGCGGCGAGCAGGCTGCCTGTCGCGCCGTCCATTCCCAGCAACCGTTCGCTTCGCAGTAGACGGACAAGTCGCGCACGTTCGCGACGAATTGCTGCCTGGTCTGCCTTCAGATTTTCATAGCGTTCGATGCGCGAGAGGAGTGCGGCGCTTTCCTCGCCGAGATATTTCTCATGGATCTGAGCGCCGATGCGGTAGCGGTCATACCAATATTTCTTGCCGTTGATCCGTCTCGCAGTCGGCGCGCCGCGCAAGTCTGTCACGGTCTCGTCCAGAAGGAGCGAAACGAGGTCGTGATACGCGGCCTGCGCGATTTGTGAGTGTCGACGAAACGTCATTGCGATCGGAGCTATATACCACACAATAAAAACATCGTGTGGTATATAGCTCCGTCATTGGTACCACACAATAAAAAATATGTGTGGTAAGACTGCAATCACCCTCATTTGCCCGGTGAGCGGTGAGCGGTGAGTTGTTAGAATTGAGAATTGAGAATTGAGAACTGAGAAGTTTGAGTGCGCCTCGAACGAGATCGGGGCTGCATGGGCGGCCTCGAGTTGTTCCCATGGCGTGGTCATTCGGACTCGCGGTACTAAGCTGTGAAGCAACCGCAACACCGCCACCTGTGAGTCGCGCCCATGTTGTTCATTCTCGGTCTGGTCCTGTTTTTCGGCGCGCATGGCTTTCTGGCCGTGCCCAATGCGCCAGAGCGTCTCAGCATGCCGGTGCGCAAGCTTGGCGTGACCGGGCTGTCGATCGCCGGGATTGTGTTGATCGTCTTGGGCTGGGGCGCTGCGGGCGCGTGGGGCGTGTTGTGGTCGCCGCCGGCCTGGACGCGCCACATCACGCTCGCACTTATGCTGCCGGCGCTGATCCTGCTCGCCGCCTCGCAGGGACCGACCTCGCATATTCGCGCCTGGGCCAAGCATCCCATGCTGGCCGGCGTGAAAATCTGGGCTTTCGGTCATCTGCTGGCTAATGGCGAGTGGCGTTCTATCGCCTTGTTCGGCGCCTTCCTCGCTTACGCGGTCATCAATCGCATCGCTGTGAAACGTCGCGGCGTCGCGACGCCCGGCGCGCCGGAGGGCTGGACGGGCGACATCATCGCCGTCGCCATCGGCGTTGCTGTTTATGTAGCGATCGCGTTCTGGCTGCATCCGATCCTGTTTGGCGTTCAGGTTGTGCGCTGAGCGGCTCAGCCACGCGCAATTCCCTGATATATCGGCTGGTTAGGCGCTTTTCGCGTCCGCCTTTCGCGTCACAAGCGAATGGCGTTGATGCGTGCAGAACGGATGGTTAACGCCGCTCTCATGAAGCGGGCCGGCTTGCTCCGGCCGAATTCTGCGGCCGTCAAAAGTCGGCCGGTCACGGGTGTGAGGGCATAATAATGATGGGTAAATGGGTCGCGAAAGCGGCGGCGGTCGTCGCGCTTTCGTTGGCTGGCGTGTCTGGGGCTAACGCTCAGACAGTCGCCAGCGGATATGTCGAAGGTTCGATCGGCTATACCGACATCAGCGTCGGCGCCGCGTCGGCTGACGGCGCATCGTTCAGCGTCGGCGGCGCTTATGCGGCGCCGATCACCAGCAATATCGGCTTCCAGGTCGACGGCGAGGTCACCTATCTCGACCTCGATCCGCAGGAAACCACGCTGCTGTCAGGCCAGGGCCACGTCTATTGGCGCGACAGCGAGCGCGGCGCGTTCGGCGCGTTCGTCAGCGTCATCAATGACAGCGACGTCATCGACGACACGCTGATCGGCGGCGGCGTCGAGGGCGAGCTTTACCTCGGCGATTGGACCGTGGGCGGCGAGATCGCCTACTACGAAGGCGATGACAGCAATGTCGAGCTGACCGGTTTTGCCGCTGACGTAACGTACTACTACACCGAGAACATCTCGGTGGAGGCGGGCGCCGGCTACGGCAATCTCGATATCGGCGTTGTCGATTCCGACTACTACACGCTGCGTCTGCAGGGCGAATACGGCTTCGACCGTTGGCCCGCCAGCGTCACGGCGTCGGTGTCGTATAACGACTATGACGACTTCAACACCGACGCCACGCAAGTGCGCATCGGCTTCAACTGGCGCTTCGGTTCGCGCACCGTCATGGAGCGTGACCGCTACGGCGCTTCGCGCGACGGTGGAGACCGCGTGCTGGGCATTCTCGACTAAGCGCTCAGCGCTAGATCGGGCATGATCGCCTGAACGGCCGTCGACTAAGGTGTCGGCGGCCGTTTTCTTTCGCCTATGCGGCGAACCGGCTCGCAAACTTTGCCGGCATCCAGCATGCTTAAAAAAGCCGCGCGCGCCGCGGCCTTTGCCAAGGAGACGCCGCCCATGATCGAACTGCTCGCCTTGAGCACGATCGTCATGTCGCAGGTCGCGCTGCCCCATGTCGACCATGAGCTGTCGGCCTATCGCGAGGGGACGCCGCCGCCGGCCGTCGCCGGTCCGCCGCCGACGCATGGCGTGGACCCGCTGGAAGCCGCACTTGCGCCCTACGGGCCGCTTTATCTCCATGTCGATGAAGCCAATGGCGTCATCTCTGGCTTCGCCAACGGCCAATCCGTCAGCCTCGTGCGCCGCGCCGACGGCGTCGTTTCCGGCTTTCTCGGCGGACGCCCCGTGCGTCTCTACGCAGTCGCTGGCCGCCTGACCGGCTATATCGGCGAAGACCGCGTCGAACTCGATGATTTCGGCGGCGGCGGGGTGCTTGGGTCCTCGGGCGGCGGCCGCGTTGCGCTGCATCCCGGACGCGCAGGCGCTGAGGGTCAAATCGGCGAACGCGCAGCGCCGTTGCGCTCCGGCGGCAGATAAATCAGCCGGCAGGCGATTTAACCGACAGCTTACGCTATTTTCTCGGATGAATTTTTGTTCGCGCATCCAAATGCGCGCGCACGCGCATCTTGTCGGGTGAATGCAACCCGCATGAAGTGGAACCGAGGATATAAAAATGGGCAGCGTGGAAGTTCTTGTCCCGCTTGGAACATTCGCCATGGTCGTGGCGATCGTCTGGGTCGTTCAGGCCCATGGCGCCAAGAACCGGTCGACCTTTTATGAAACCGTGCGTGCAGCGATCGAACGCGGCGCCGATCTGACGCCCGACACCGTACGCGCGCTGGGCGCGCCGAAGCGTTCGCGTCACGCCGACATCAAGTGGGGCATCATCTGGATGGCGCTCGCCGCCGCCTGCGTGGTGTTCGGCTGGACCGTCGGCGGCCTCGAGCCCGACGAGGATGTGTTCCACGTCTTTATGGGCATCGCCGCGTTCCCTGGCTTTGTCGGTCTGGCGCTGCTGCTTTACGGCGTCCTGACCTTCAAATCGCAAGAATAGACTAGCGGATCGGAGCCTCCTCCCCGTGTCGGCAACCGATGAAGAGCTCGCCGCCCTGGTGATCGCGACAAAGGATCGCGCCGCCTTCGGCGAGCTCGTGCGCCGCCATCAGGGCGTCGTGCGCGGCATGCTCGCCCGAATGACGCGCAACCGCGCGCTCGCCGAAGATCTCGCGCAGGACGCTTTCATCCGCGCCTACGAGAAGATCGGCACGTTTCGCGGCGAAGGCGGCTTCAAATCCTGGCTGTGCCGGATTGCGTATACTGAGTTTCTGCAGGCCAGGCGAAAACGCCAGGCCGTGGAGCGGACCATGGATCGGTTTAAGAGTGTGAAAGACATGGAGAGCGAGGGCGGGCCCGGCATCGACCAGGGCGACGTCATGGACCTCGACCGCGCGCTCGCCGGGCTGTCGGAGAATGAGCGGTCGTGCGTGGTTTTGTGCTATGCTTGCGGCATGTCGCACTCAGAAGCCGCCGAAGCGACCGGCATGCCGCTTGGAACCGTCAAATCCCATGTCAATCGCGGACGTGAGAAAATGAAGGCGCTGTTGACCGGCGAAACGGTGATGTCATGACGGCTGGCGACGCATTCGACGCCCGGCTGAAGGCGATGTTCGCCGAGGCCGAGCCGCAGGCTGAGGACGCATTCGTAGAGCGCGTGCTCGCCAAGCTCAGCGGGCCCAACCGCAAACGCCTCTATCTTGTCGGCGGCGCCGGCGCTGGCGGCTCGACAATCGCCTCCGTTCAGCTCGAGAACCTGTTTCAAGATATCGCCGTTCCGGCGGACGCGCCCTCTTGGCTTGGCGACGCTGCGGGTTTACTGGCCTATGCACAGCCGGAAACGCTCGCCGCCGTGACGCTCGCCGTGA
>JAUIEH010000183.1 GCA_030428405.1 Alphaproteobacteria bacterium | reverse complement strand
GTCCAGGCGCCGAGCCCCGCGAAGGCGGCCGCAATGATGGCGATATAGGTCTCGCTCGAAATCGAGCGCGCCATGAAGCGGTGCTCCAGCCAGGCGAGCGCAAACGCGCCAAGGGCGAGGCAGGCGGCGGATATGGCGATGGTGCGGCCCATGTCGCCAGTAAATCCCGCAGGCCTGCCGTGCGCCATAGGCGAGCGCTGCGTCGGCCTTGCGCTTTGCGGTCGGGCGAACCGGGTTAAATTGTTATCCGCATGCGCCTACGGCGTCGTATTGTTGACCGGACAAGGATCGTTTCTTATTTAAAAATCATGGCCATACGCGACATTCTCACCGTACCGCACCCGATCCTGAAGAAGGTCTCGGAGCCCGTCGACACCGTCGATGACGAGCTCCGCGCGCTGATGGACGATATGCTGGAGACGATGTACGCCGCGCCCGGCATCGGTCTGGCGGCGATTCAGGTCGGCGTGCCCAAGCGCGTCATCGTCATGGATCTGGCCGACAAGGACGAAGAGCCGGCGCCGCGCTATTTCGTCAATCCGGAAATTATCGAGCGCGAAGGCGACCTTGTGCCGTACGAGGAGGGCTGCCTTTCGGTGCCCGACATCTACGACGAGGTCGAACGCCCCGCGCGCGTGCGCCTGCGTTATCTCGATTATTTCGGGCGCGAGGTCGAAGAATGGGCCGAAGGGCTCTACGCCGTGTGCATCCAGCACGAGATGGACCATCTCGAAGGCGTTTTGTTCATCGACCATCTCTCGCGGCTGAAGCGCGAGCGCGCCGTTAAGAAAGTCCAGAAGTCGGCACAGGCCAAGGCGGAGACGCGGCCCGCGAAGTCCGGCAAGGACGATGACTCGCGCGCGGCTATCTAGCGCCGGATCGCGCTGAACCCATGGCGCGCATTGCGCGACGCAACAATACGAAACGCGCCGGAGCTTGCTCCGGCGCGTTCGTCATTTCAGAGATCGAAGGCTTAATGCGGACGACTTATTCGTCGTCGCCTTCGCCTTCCTCGGCTTCGCCTTCTTCGCCGTCTTCACCCTCGGCGACTTCGGCGGCGCAGGTTTCCGCGGCGACGTCTTCGCCTTCCGCGCCGTCTTCACCTTCGCTGACCTCGACGGCCTCGCACTCTTCGCCTTCGGCGCACTCGACGACTTCGGCGGGCTCGCATTCGGCGGCGGCCGCAGCGTCTTCCGCAGACGGCGGCGGCTCCGGCGCGGGCGGCGGCGGCGGCAGATATTCGCGCGCCTCGTTGTCGAACTCGGCGACGCGCTCAGACAGCGATTCCGCGGCCGGCAGGGTCAGGCCGCGACGCCCGGCTTCACGCTCCAGGTGGCCGAGCGCGACGTCGGCGTCGAGCACGCAGGACACGATGCCTTCGGCCCAGCCATTTTCCACGCCGAACACAGTGCGCGAGGTGGCTTCAGGATGATCGAGAATGTCGAATTCTTCAGCCGTGTCGGGATGAATTTCTGCGTCGTCATAGACTTCGCGCAGGCCGTAGAAGCTGAACACGACTTCTTCTTCCACGGGCTCTTCAGCGGCTTCTTCACCTTCGGCGGCTTCGCCGTCCGCAGCCTCGCCGTCTTCGGATTCCTCGGCTTCATCGCCAGAGTCGAGGGCTTCGTCGTCTTCAAACAGGCTGGTCGGCGGACCGCCGTCGCCGAGCGAGACTTCCTCTTCTTCCTCGTCGAGGCCGGCCTCAGGATCTTCCTCGGCAGGCGGCGGATGGCGCGGATAAACCGCTTCAATTTCGTCGGGCAGGGTCGCGAGCATCGTCTCGAATTCCTGCAGACGCGCTTCGCAGGTGCGGAAGCCTTGCTCGATCGGCGCAACGGCGGCGCGCAATTCGGCGTCCGACATCAAAATGACTTCGAGCCCGCCCGGCGTTGCAAAGCTGGCTTCGCCCGCAGGCGGCGGCTCGGCGAGGCGCAGGAACGGCGCGTCCGGCGCGATTTCGACGGTTTCTTCCGCATCTTCGTCGGCCTCATCGGCCTCGTCCTGAGCGAGCGCGGGGCTCGCCAGTGCGACGCAAGCGGTCGCCGCCAATATTGCTCTCAGCTCAGCGAGCGTCATGAAGGTCTCCCTAGTGCCCAGCACCCATAAAGACGGCAGCAGCGATGCAGCGCAACACGCCCCTACGCCGTCCCCCGGCGGTTCGCGCGACCGTTGACCCTCGTCTCTAACGGATATCTGCCGCGGCTTCCACGCCCTTCAGCCGTCGCTTGTGCGCTCAATGACGGCGATCGGGCGAATGGGGAGGCTTGATCTTGCGGGCCGGGGCGAATTTAGCTGCTTTGCGAACAGGCTTGGGATGCGAGAAACAATGCTGCGCGCGCTAAACTGGCTGGGCGGTCATCCGATCGGGCGCTCGGTCGTCGCCATTGTCGTGATGGTCGGCCTCGCTGCTTTCGCAGAAGCGCTCGATCCCCCGCAAGCGCATCGAAACTGGCTGCCTTATCTGGCCAACGCCGCCCAGATCCGGCCGGCGCCGGCGGGCTATCGCATCAGCCCGGTCAGCGACTGGCGCTATTCCGCGCAAGCCCCCATCGCGCGCGACTACGGCGATATTGAAGTCGGACCGGATGAGTTGCGGCGCGTCTGGTTCGTGCTCGAGCCCCAGCCCGGCAGCGACATTGCGGCGCATACATTTTTGCTCTTCGAGCTGGAGGGCGAGCGCTTGCTCGGCCTCACCATCGAAGCGCGCCGGGAGGCGCATGAATCCTATTCCGCAGTACGCGGGCTCTGGAACGCTTATGAGCTCGCGTATGTCTGGGCGAGCGCGCGCGATCTGCTGACCCGCCGCGCGGTGATGCTTGACCACGAAGTCTTCGTCTATCCGATCGACATCTCGCAGGCTCAGCTGCGCACGCTGTTCGAGCGCCTGATCGAGCGCACGGCGTCGCTGGAGATGAGCCCGCGCTACTACAACACCGCGTTTTCGAACTGCACCAACGAACTCGCCAAGGCCGCCGGCCTGCCGTGGAGCCTCGCCTTCATCCTCACCGGCACATCGGACGAGCATCTCCACGGCGAAGGCCTGATACCGGGCGAGACCTTCGAGGCGGCGCATGCGCGCTCCGACGTGACCGGTTTCGTGCAGGACCTGAACACGCTTCCGGGCGAAGCCGATTTCGACGCCGCCATGCTGGCCGAGCTGAACGCGCGCTGGAGCCTGGATTGATGCTTATGCTGCATGCGCGAAAACGACCGCTGGCGCGTGCTGGCGAGCCGCGTTAGACCGCGCGTCATGACCTTGCGCCTTGCTTTCATGGGCACGCCGGATTTCGCCGCGCCCGCGCTCAGCGAAATTGTTGCGGCCGGCCATGACGTTGTTGCGGTCTATACCCAGCCGCCGCGCCCGGCCGGACGCGGCCAGAGCCTGCGCAAGTCGCCCGTGCATCAGCTCGCCGACGATCTCGGGCTCGAAGTGCGCACGCCGACATCGATGCGCGATGACGTGGAGGTCGAAGCCTTCAAAGCGCTCGAACTCGACATCGCCGTTGTGGTTGCATACGGACAAATACTGCCCAAGCCCGTCCTGGAGGCGCCGCGCCTGGGCTGCATTAATCTGCACGCTTCGCTTCTGCCGCGCTGGCGCGGGGCCGCGCCCATCCAGCGCGCGATCATGGCCGGCGACGCTGAAACCGGCGTGCAAGTGATGCGCATGGAAGAGGGGCTGGACACGGGCGCCGTCATCTTATCGGAGACGGTCGTCATCCGCGATGACGACACCTCGGGCGCCTTGCATGACCGGCTGGCGCAGATCGGCGCAGGGCTGGCTCCGCGCGCGCTGGCCGCGCTGGAACGCGGCGCCGCCGTTGAAACGCCGCAGGCCGAGACCGGCGTCACCTACGCCAAGAAGATCGACAAGTCCGAGGCGCGCATCGACTGGTCGAAGCCTGCGGTCGAAATCGACCGGCTGATCCGCGGGCTCTCGCCATTTCCGGGCGCATGGTTTGAAGCTGAAGGCGCGCGCGGTCCTTTGCGCGTTAAAGCGCTCGGTTCTCAGCGCGCCGACGGCGCGGGCGCGTCCGGCGAGCTATTGGACGCAGACATGACGATTGCGTGCGGCGAGGGAGCCATTCGCCTGACGCGCGGCCAGCGCGAAGGCCGCAGCGCGCAGCCGGGCGAGGAATTGTTTCGCGCCTTGAATTTGCAGACAGGAGGCCGTGTCACGTGACGGCGAATATTCTTTTAACGGAAAACATTCACGCAGAAGCGCGCGCGCATTTGACCGGCGCGGGGCTGGGCGAGGTTGAACTTCTCGGCGGCGCCTTGTCTGACGATGAGCTGAGCGCGCGCATCGCAGAACTCATGCTCCTGGGCGTGCGTTCGCGCACGGCGATCACGCCCGAGGCTTTGGCCAACGCTAAGCAATTGCTCGCGATCGGGTGTTTTTCGATCGGCACCAATCATGTCGCGCTCGAGGCGGCCGAACGCCTCGGCATTCCGGTGTTCAATTCGCCTTTCGCCAATTCGCGCAGTGTCGCGGAGCTGGCGATCGCGGCGACGATATTCCTGATGCGGCGCATCCCCGAAAAGCACGCCAGCGCCATGCGCGGCGACTGGGCCAAGACCGCGAAGGGCGCTTATGAAGTGCGCGGCAAAAAACTCGGCATTGTCGGCTACGGCAATATCGGCTCGCAGCTTTCGGTCATCGCCAGCGGCCTCGGCATGCATGTCTATTATTACGACATCGAGGCCAAGCTGCGTCACGGCAATGCGCGCGCCGTCGACGGGCTTGATGAGCTGCTTGAGATGAGCGACATCGTCACGCTTCATGTGCCGTCGACGGACGGCACGCGCTTTATGATGAACGCAGAGCGTCTGGCGAAAATGAAGCCGGGCGCGGTCTTGATCAATTATGCGCGCGGCGACCTCGTCGACATTGATGCTTTGGCGGCGGTGCTCGAGAGCGGCCATCTCGCCGGTGCGGCGGTGGACGTGTTTCCAACGGAGCCGGCGGGCGCGAGCGAGCGTTTTGAAAGTCCCTTGCAGCGTTTCGACAATGTCATTCTGTCGCCGCATGTCGGTGGGTCGACGCAAGAAGCGCAACAAGCCATCGGTCAGGAAGTGGCTGAGAAACTGTCCGCCTACGTCAAGGAAGGCGTGACCACGCGCGCGGTGAATTTTCCGGAAGTCGCGCTCGCGCCGCTGGGGCCTGGACGCCAACGCATCGCGCATGTGCACCGCAACGAGCCGGGCGTTCTGTCCAAGCTTAATGACGCATTCTCCGCAAGCGGATTGAACATTGTCGGCCAGTCGCTCGCGACGAGTGCGACCATCGGCTATGTGGTGACGGATGTGGAAGGCAAGGCGCCCGATGATTTGGTCGAGCGCGCGCGCGGCGTTCCCGGCACGATTCGCGTGCGCGTGCTTGGCGGCTGAGAGCGCAGGCGCGGGCTTACAAGCTTCTTGTCGGCGTTTCATTGTGTGCTAGCGTTATTTCGCGGCCGCATTGGCGCGGCTGCAGAATGAGGATGCACCCATGCCTAAAACCCCAGGCAGTAAATCCGCTCCGTCCAAACCCGCCGGCGGCGCCGGCAAGGCGAAAGCCAAGCCGGCCGGCTCGTCGGGCGGCGGCAAGTCGACGAAGAAGTAAATTGCGCGCGGGGGCGCGGCGGTCACGTCGCGCCCTTGCCTGGCGAAAGCCGGCCGACCCTGCCGTCAGTGCAGGGCGCAACCCGGCTCGGCGTTTCGAAGGCGCCCGAAATCGGCTAGGACGGCGCGCTCTTGTCTCATTCGCTGCGCCAGGCATGCCGCGCTTCAAGCTTACCATCGAATATGACGGCAGGCCGTTTTCAGGCTGGCAGCGTCAGGAAAACGCGCCCAGCGTGCAGGCCGCGCTCGAGGACGCGGTTGCAGCGCTCTGCGGTGAAACGCGCGTCGTGCATGGCGCCGGACGCACGGACTCCGGCGTGCACGCCTTGGGGCAGGTCGCGCATCTCGATCTCGACAAGGCGTTGAGCGCCGACACGGTGCGCGACGGTCTCAATGCGCATTTGCGACCGCATCCCATCGCCGTATTGGCGGCCGAGGCGGCGCGCGATGACTTCCATGCGCGCTTCGATGCGGTCGAGCGCGTTTATCGCTATCGCATCGCCGACCGGCGCGCGCCCTTGACCTTTGACGCCGGGCTCGTCTGGCGCACGC
>JAUIEH010000182.1 GCA_030428405.1 Alphaproteobacteria bacterium | reverse complement strand
GCTTGTAGCGATAATCGGACCCATGCCGTGGGCTCCTATCGCGCCAATCGGCTCGGCCTACATGACATGCACGGCAATGTCTGGGAGTGGGTGGAAGATTGCAACGCGGACAGCTACTCCGGCGCGCCGACGAACGGCTCCGCACGCACGAGCGGAGACTGCTCGCGCCGTGTTCTCCGCGGTGGTTCCTGGAACTACATTCCACCGTTCCTCCGCTCGGCGGCCCGCTACTGGCTCATCCCATCGAGCCGCTACAGCGACGGCGGTTTTCGTTTGGCCAGGACCGTTTCAGGTCCTTGATCTTGGCTTCCTAACCTCCTGCGTCTTTAGTTCTTTCCTCCTTACGGGGTTTCCAAAGGGGCGGGAGCCCCTTTGGCTGGAGCATGACGCGCGTGTCGATGCGCGATCGTCACGCAGCGGCTCTCTGGACGAAGGCGCATGCCGTGGCTATCAACCCGCGGACAAGCGCCTTGCGCTTTGCGCAGTGCGATTTGTTCAAGCCGCTGGCCGCTTGCGCCATCGCTTCGGACCGCGGCCTGAAGCCGTCGGAGGCCGGCGACTTTGCGTTCGCCGATCGGCGCCCGCTCGAACGCTTCGTGGACGGGTTTGCAGCGGCGCTTTGATCAGTTCTGCGTCGCTTCGCGCGCGAGGCGCAGCGCTTCGTCGAGCGCCTCGTTCCCGGTGGTCGCGACGTCCGGCTCCACGCCCGATCCCTCGATCCGCCCGTGCGCCAATGAATAGTAATCGGCGACTGGAAGCGTCACGACGTAGCCCGCCGCCGCGTCGAAGGGCGACTGCGACAGCATCCGCCCGATCGTGCGCTCGCCGACGATCGTCGCTGCGCCTGAAGCCCGGAAAGCATCCGCCGCAAGCTCGGCGGCGCTGGCGGTCGCGCCGCTGGTCAGCACGAAGACGGGCCCGTCGAAGTTCGGCTCTTGGGGCGCGAAACGGATGAGGGTGAGGCCGGGCTCCGACTGCACCGCCTCCCAGAAGGCGAGGATCGACCAGCCCTGCCAGGGCTCGAGCGCTGCGATTTCCTCGTTCGTCGGCAGGCGGTCCGAGGTCGCGTTCCAGGCGTTCGACACGAAGTAACCGGCGTCGAGCGGCGCGTCGATCACGTGCTGGACGAGGGGACGGACGGCGAAAGCGCCGCCGTCATTCGTGCGCAGATCGATCACCAACGCGGCCGGCTCGCGGGTCGCGATGTCCTGATAGGCGGCGTTGATTTGCTCGATCGTGTCCTCGCCCATCATCGTGTCGACGACCATGACGGCGATGTCGCCTTGGTAGCTCAGATGAACGGTCTCGCGGCCGATGCGGAAGGAGTCGAAGCTCGCCATCATCTCGGCCGCGCTCGTTTGGGATCGGCGAATGTCGAAATGCGAGAAGGGCTCGCCTGCCCAAGCGTCGCGGAAGGCGAGCATCAGATCGATGTCATCGCGGGCCGACGCGGCGGCTTCGCGCATTTGATCGGCGAAGGTTCGCCACGCCGGATGATCGAGATCGCCCGGATCGAACAGGGCGGCGGCGATCACGCGCTCGATCTCAGCCCAGACGGCCTCGAAGTCGCGGATGGCCGCGGCGTCCGGCGTCGGCGTCGCGCGCAGCGTTCCGGCGAACGGCCCGGCTTCGACCGCGCCGACGAGAGCGCCAGCCGAAGCGGTGAGGCTCACCGACGCCTCGGCGTCGCGATGGGCCAGAACGCCCGCATAGCCGTCGCCAGACGGCGCAAGGCGCAGCTCCAGGTCGCCGCCGGCGCTGCGCCCGACGACGCCGGAGGCGTCGTGCTCAAAGGTCAAGACAGTCTCGAGCGGCCCAAAGGCGCCCGTATCAAGCGTGGCGCGCCATGCATGGCTCGTCAGGTCCTGAGCTCCGGCGGCGCAGGCGAGCAGCGCGGCCGCGACGACCGCTGCGCTTCTTGATCCGAGCATGGTTTTCCCTTCGCGTTCTCGCGGCGCGCGCCGCCCTGGGCTTCAGATGCGCGGCGGAGCGCGTTCGGATGCTTGGAAGCGGTTCGCAGCCGGCTTCGGCGCGCTTGGTCTTGGTAATGTCGAGAAGAGCGAGCGTCATGCGCGCGTAGAAGGGCTTCGATATCGCGCGGCGGACCTTGCCGATGAAGCAGCGCTCGTACGTCTCTTTCGCGAGGCGCGCCAATTGTCCATCCGACGATCAGTAGACGTTGCGCAGCGTGATCTGGCGCGACAATCCGAGCTGGCTCCGCTCGCGCAACTGCTCTTGAAACAGCCCTTGGTACTGCCTCGCAAATGGGAGTTTTCGTTGGGCCAGGACCCTTTGGTCTCGTTGCAACGCTGCGACGTTTGTGTGTTCCGAGAGGAGCGCAATCGTCAAAATTTGCGACCAAAGAACAACGTGTTAGGGTCGGCGCCTCTAGCCGGCTTCTTATCCCACCCTCACCGCCAAATACCGAGCTTTGAGCTAGCTTCTAATGTCTCGTCCTGACTGGTCGGTTCGCAATTCGGTCGATGTGCCTCCGAAAGTTGTGCTACTCAAATGCCGCTCTGACCAGCAGTCGGACGGGGCGTTCCGTATGCGCTTTCTTAGAAAGCTCTTCATCAATCACCCTATCAAGTGGGGTTTCTGCGCATTCGTTGGCTGCCTATTATTGACGGCGCCGCTCGTGCAGCCAACCACATGCCGCGATGGGTGGCAGTCGCCGTCGATTGGTCGTCGCGGTGCGTGCTCCTGGCATGGCGGTGTCGCGCCGAACTACTCGCAGTCTTTCACCCTGATAGCTTCGGTTATTGGCGGCGTCGCAATTGGTCGATTTCTCGCTAACGTGCGTGATCGACCAAAGCGTGAAGCCGAACGGAAGGAGCGTGAGAAGCGCGAACGGAGCAGGGCGTGGTTAGCCGAACGGGCGGCGTATCGCGCTAAGACGGCTCGAGCGGCAAACGACCTCGCCAAACATGAAGGTGGTAACTGCCCCAAATGCGGCCATCCGATGCGAGTTCGCACCGCGAGGCGCGGTCGATACGCCGGCAAGCGCTTTAAGGGATGCAGTCGCTACCCACGATGCACCGGCATTCGCCGGCTACCAGATGCCGACGGGGCATAGTTGGCGAATAGGTATATTTCTGGCCGCTACGTGGTTGGACGCTTCGCTATAATTTTCCCGCCGCATGCGAAGCTATTATTTGATCCGGACGATTGGTGCGTTTTGAGCGGTAGGCTTTGGGGCGAATAATATCGTGAGCGGCTACGAGAAGAGCCCGGATTATGCGCGAGGGCTTCAGACGCAAGATTTTCCGGGTGCGTCGAAAACTGCAACGCTAGATGTGATAGCACAGCCATAGCTTGAAACTCTCGCTCACCATCGGCCTCTATTGGGAGGGCATGTGCGTTGTACCGCCATCTAAGGAAGCATGGTGACGCCATTCTCGCGCACATCGAGGCCAACGCCGACCGACTTATCGCGCCTTACACGCGGATTGTACGCGAACAGCAAGACCCGACGTGCTGCCGCAGAGAACGCTACCAACGTGAATTCCGCCATTACTGGGCGATGAATGTCGCGCGCCTCAGCGACAGCTTCTACGAGCGCTACTTCTCGATCTTGGAGGACGGGCTTGGCGGAACTGGCCCGGCGCTTATCGGTCCGGACGCCGTCGCTCGCGAGCTATACGACGCGGCGGGCGACTATGAGCGTCGCAAGCTTCAATTCTCGTTCGCGACGAAGCTCGTGCACATGGTCGACCGGAGAAAGCCCGTCTACGACTCGTATGTCGTGAAGTTCTACTTCCTTGACGAAATCGCTGCAGGGGCCGAATTCGAAGCAAAGTTGGCTCAACGAATGACCTTCTACAAGTTCCTTGAGCGCGAGCACCGACGCGTTTTGGAGGGAGGCTTGTTCGCCGATCTTGTCCAGCAGTTTCGAACGCGCCACGCCTACAGCTCCGACGTCTTCACGGACGAGAAGATCGTCGACACGTTGATTTGGCAGTTTGCTGCGTGGGTCAGGAACGCAGTCATTGACGGCCGCGTCGCATACTCGGTTTAGGCCGAGGCAAACGGAAGCCGAGGCGACGCGCGATCGCGCACCCCGTGCAACTCTGTCGGAGTATGGACATGTTTCGTCGCCCATTCGTCGCATTGGTCTCCGCGGTCCTGTTCGGGCCGCAGGCTATCGCGCAGACCGCCGACACGATCCGCATTGCGACTTGGAACATGGCCAACCTGTACGAGGTCGAAGGCGTGCCGCTTCGGTCTCGCGCGTGCGCGCGCAGTGAGGCGCACTACGAGGCGCTCCGAAGCGTCGCGGAGCGCATGGACGCCGACGTGATCGCGCTGCAGGAGGTGCATAGCGAGGTCGCGGTCCACCACGTGTTCGATCCCGAAGCGTACGACGTGTTCGTCTCTGGTCGACGAGACGAAGACCATGAGGCGGGGCGGGTCATCGAGGCGGTCGATCCCGCAGCGCCCGAGCCCCGCAGGACCGACGGGATTTATACGGCCATCGCCGTGCGCAGGAGCGTCGTCGAAGTCGTCGCCGTCGCGTCCGTGCCTTCGCTTAGCGTGGCGCACGCAGAGCCGGGAGAACCCGATCGTCCGACGCGCTGGGGGATGTCGCTGACGTTCCGAGCCGGCGATCGGACCTACGACTTGCTCGCCGTGCACATGAAGTCGAGCTGCCACCAGGGCGCGCTCGATCCGCCGGAGAGTCCCCACTGCGCGACGTTCGCCCGCCAGGTCCCCGCGCTCGAGGCGTGGATCGACGAACGCGAGGCCGACGGCCGCGCGATCATCATCGCGGGCGACTTCAACCGGCGAATCAACCGGCTGCGTGACAGCGATCAGTTCTGGACCGACATCGACGACGGCGATCCCGAGGGGTTGAACCTATGGCGTCTGCCCTATGGCAGGGAGACATGCTGGACCAGCTCCCGCCGCTCGCGCACGCCCATCGACTATCTCGTGTTCAACGACGCCGCCTGGGACGGCGTGGACCGGGACAGCTGCACGCGGCTCGACCTCCAGCCCTACCGCGTCGAGGACGCCCCTCTGAGCTGTCTGAGCGACCATGAGCCGTACTGGGTGGACCTCGTCGTGACGGCCGCGGAGTGAAACTAGCATCACAATTGGGTGGGCGGACGAGATGGACATGACCGAGCCCGACGACGTCATCGCCGCCATGGAACTTGAGCGGACGGTCGACCTGCTCGACGACGCGATAGACGCGCTGCGTGCCGCGGTCATTGGGACCGCGCGGCGGGAGGTCGCGGAGGTCGTCAGCGAAGCGGCTCTGGCGGCGTACGACGCCACCTACGCGATCACGCGCGCGGGGTCGGACATGGCGGCGTCTGATGCTCTCCGCCGCGCACTCATCGAGGTGGACGCTATCTCCGGACACGTGCGTTCTCACGACGTCGTCGAGCTACGCCGTTGCGCCTCATGCACCCGCGCCGTCCGGGTCGCCATAGAGCGGCGCGTGTACGACGGACGGCATTCGCCGCTAGTGTGACCTGTTCGGGTACCTGGGCGCATGCTGGAGCGAGCTGCAGGGCAGCTCGGTGTAGCTCCTGCACATGCCGCAGCAAACGCTGCATGCAGCTCGAGGCGGGATTGTTCAGCTGAGCGGGCGGGGGGCTACCCGCTGTGCTGTCTCAAAAGCTGACTGCGGTGTCAGCGTGTCCCCCTAAAAGGGGGGGGACACACGACAGACACCAAATCGATTGAGTTGTTTACTTCGTGTCAGCTGGCTAACCCACTGCCGGACATGACGATTTCGTCCCGGTGTCGCCCGTGTGTCGGGCAGGGGACGCTCGCGCGCCGCCACCGCCCGACTGACGCGACGTCAACTACAGTTGGGCGACGAAATTGACGGCGGTCTTGCCCTTCAGATAGTCACGCCCGGCGGGGGTGATCTTGAACGGGGCGTTATTCGCCTTGCCGCTCTTCGCGGCATACCCTTTGGCCTGGAGACGATGAAACGCTCCCCCTACGTAGCTGCGGGTCAACCCTAGCTCTTTGGCGATCGGCTCCATGCCCGACTTGCCGTTGTCCAGCGCGCGAAGGACTTGATCGTCAATTTCCTGTTCGGCGAATTGCGCGTCGAGCGGCGAGAAATCGACGAGGGCCAATGCTTGATCATCCGACGAGATCTTGAACGCGAGCGTTGCCGGCGCCTTGCGTCCTCGATGCTTTTCTACGTTGAGTTTGATCA
>JAUIEH010000181.1 GCA_030428405.1 Alphaproteobacteria bacterium | reverse complement strand
ATTGTGCGCGCTGCGCGGGGTTATGCTGTGCGGCGCCGGCATTCGTGCGCTCGGAGGATTTCCCGATTGATAAGCCGGCGGCGACCGCGTGTCCGAATCTCGACGCGGATTATCGCTGCCGCATTTATGAGACGCGCGCGGAAGCGGGTTTTGCCGGCTGTCTCGTCTATGACTGCTACGGCGCGGGCCAGCGCGTCACGCAGGAGATTTTCGACGGCCGCTCCTGGCGCGAGGAGCCCGCGCTTCTCGCAGAAATGACGGACGCGTTTTTGACGGCAAGGCGCCTGCATGAATTGCTCGCCCTGCTCGCCGCAGCACGTCGCGCCGCACTGAGCCCGGATGAGCTGAGCGCGCTTAGCGCGCTGGAGGACGAACTCGATCCGGCCGAAGGATTCACGCGCGCGCAGCTCGCATCATTCGACGCCGAGGACGCCGGCACGCGCGTGCGCGTCTTTCTCGCCACGTTGAAACATCACTTCGTGAAGTCCTGAGCCCGCGCCACGCTTTGCGCGCCTCGGCCCGAAGACTCAGCCTCTCATTGAGACGCACCGGCGCCCAGGAACCGGCCCCTATCCCAAAACTTGATCGCGACGCCGCAGCATGGGCGAAATGCGCTACATCAGACACGCGTGAAGGCGGAGCCGCGGCGATGTTAGAAAATCTCGTACTTTCAACGGTCATGGTCATCGCAACGACCGGCGTGCATTTCGCCGGGCTGGCGCTCGCTCTGCGCATGCTCGACCGGCGCGCGGCGCGCATCGAGCGCGCACAGCGCCACACCGCCCTGCAATTCGCGATGACGGGCATGACGGTGTTGTTGCTGTTTGCGCTGCACGCCATCCAGATCTGGATGTATGCCGGCGTCTATTACGCGCTCGGCGAGTTCGCCACCTGGGAAGCCGCGCTCTATTTCTCGACCTCGACCTTCACGACGGTCGGCTTCGGCGATGTCTATCTCGATGAGGACTGGCGCTTGTTCTCCGCCATCGAGAGCGCCAACGGCTTTCTGCTGATCGGCTGGTCGACGGCTTTCCTCGTCTCGGTGACGCAGCGCATCCGCGTGCTCGAAACAAAGATCTGAGACGACGTGTCGAGGGCTATTTGCTGGCGGCGCGCGCGCCAAGGCGCTGCAATAATCCGTGCGCGAATGTCGTCAGCGTGTCATCGCGCGCGCCCATGATGACGATGCGGTCGCCCGGCTCGGCCATATGCAAGAACAACTCGCCCGCCTCATCACGCGAGGCGCCGGCGCGCAGATCGCGCCCATTGTTTTTGACCGCCGCAACGATGGCGTCGCGATGCTCGAGCGTGCGTTCAGTGGTGCCGCCGAAATCGGCGGGCGCCGTCAGAAAGGCGATGTCGTCCTTGCCAAGATGTTCTGAAAACGTCTCGATGAAGCCGTCCTTCAACTGCTTGAGCGCGCCATAGCCCTGCGGCTGAAAGATGATGAGCAGCCGTCCGGGAAACTCTTTAAGCGTGGAGAGCGAAGCTGCGATTTTGTCCGGATTGTGCGCGAAATCATCAATCACGGAGACATCGCCGGCCTGGCCGACAAATTCGAGCCTGCGGCGCACGCCGCGAAACGAGTTCAACGCCGCTGCGCCCTCTTCGAGCGAAACCCCGCACGCTTCCGCCGCCAAAAGCGCAGCGAGCGCATTGGAGACATTGTGCCGTCCGGGCATGGTCAGCTTGGCGGAAACCGGCGTGCCCGAGCGGCGGTCATAAGCGGAGAATGAAACACCGTCGGGCGCAGCCTCGATCGCTTCGGCGCAGAAATCCGCACGCCCCTCTTCGAGGCTGTAGGTGACGACATGGCCGGCTGCGGCGCTGGCCGCAACGCCTGCGGTTTCCTCATTGTCCTTGTTCAGAATGGCGAGATGGGCTTTTTCCACGAAGTCGCCGAATAATTCGCGAAGCTCGTCCATCGACTTATGGTCATGCGCGATATTGTTCAAAACCGCGACCGTCGGCGCAAACATCGCGATCGAGCCGTCGCTCTCATCGACCTCAGAGACAAAGGCCTCGCCCTCGCCCACCAGCGCGCTGGCGAAGGGCGTTTCCTCCGAGACGAAATTCTTCATCACCGCGCCGTTCATCACGGTCGGGTCTCGTCCGGCGGCGGACAAGATCCAGGCGATCATCGCCGTCGTCGTGGACTTGCCGCTGGTGCCGGCGACACCCACGCGCACGGGCGCGGCGTTGAACAATTCGGCCAGGAGCGCAGCGCGCGTCATCCGCTTTGCGCCCAGCGCGTTGGCGGCGACAACATCGGGCACGGTTTCCTCAACGGCGGCGGAGGCGACGAAAATCTGCTCGCCGCTGGTCATGCCGGTTCCGTCCTGCGGAAAGAGCGACACGCCGCGCTGCTTGAGAAACTCGAATTTCGCAGCCGTCCGGCCGGCGTCGAGCGAGCGGTCCGAGCCGGTGACTTCGCAGCCTTGTGCGCGCAGAATCAATGCCAAGGGCAACATGCCGCTGCCGCCGACTCCGCAAAGAAAATAGCGCTTCATTCGACTTGCTTGCCTATGATTTCACCACGCCGCCGCAGCGAATCCCTTTAACGCGCGGCGATGTTGATCAGATAGGGCGCTCAATCATGAAAATCGCCGTAACGGCCCCAAGCGCCCGCATCGAGCCGAGCGTCGCCAGTCAAGTCAAGGCGATCGCGGCGGCGCAATTCGGCGCGCGCGCGCCGGACATTGCGTTTCATCCCCAGTGCTTCCTCGAGGCTGGCCATTTCGCCGGGACCGACCAGCAACGCCTCGACGGTTTTCTCGAGGTCGCCAATGATCCCTCGGTTGATGCCGTGTGGTTTGCGCGCGGCGGCTATGGCTCCAACCGAATCGCATCCGCTGCGCTTGAACGGCTCGGGCCCGAAGCGCGCGAGAAAATCTATCTCGGCTTTTCAGATGCAGGCTTTCTGCTGGCCGGCCTCTACAAAGCGGGCTTCGAGCGTCTCGCGCACGGTCCGATGCCGTCCAACCTGGCCTGGCCTGACAGCGAGCCGGCGATCCGGCGCGCGCTCTCATTCCTGGTCGACGCTGACGCTTCGACGTTGGAGCCGAGCCTCAGCGCAGAGACCGCGCCGACAGCTGCGTTCAATCTCACGGTGTTCGCGCATCTCATCGGCACGCCGCTTGAGCCGGATCTCTCGGGCCATGTGCTGATGCTGGAAGACGTCTCGGAATATCTCTACCGCATCGATCGCGCGATGTTCCAAATCTCGGAGCGCCCATTCTTCGAAAAGCTCGCAGGGCTGCGCCTCGGCCGCATCAGCGATGTGCCGGAGAACGACCGGCCGTTCGGCCAGACCGCCGAGGAAATCGCGCGCGCGTGGTGTGCGCGCAAGGGCGTCGCGTTTCTCGGCGGCTGCGATATCGGTCACGATGCGGAGAACAAAGTAGCGCCGTTCGGACGCTGGCGCGGCGGTTGAGCGCCGGCCGGCCCGAAGGCCGGCCGGCGTCAACGCCATTGAGGGCTTGGCCCTACTCCCAGTAATAGGGCGCGCGCACCCCGTCGCCGGTTTCGACCTCATTCATGCTTTCCGCGTCATAGAGACGGCCATTGAGCATGACGAACTCGATATCATCCGTATTGCGAATGTCTTCGAGCGGGTCGGCCGTCAACACGACCATGTCCGCCAACATGCCCGGCGCGAGCGAGCCGATATCGTTCTCGAAGCCGAGATGCATGGCCGGCGTGGCGGTCGCTGCGCGCAGCGCCTCCACTGGGCTCATGCCGCCGCGTGCGAAAGACCAAATCTCCCAATGCGCAGCGAGGCCTTCTTCCTGACCATGCGCGCCGATGCTCACCGGCACGCCGCGTTCCGACAGCATGCGCGCGGTGTTGGCGCTGACATTGTCTACGAAGTCCTCCGCCGGCGCCGTGATGCGGCGCACCGAGTTCGGCTGCAGGATATGCGGCGGGGCATGGCGCGACAGGATCGGATGCAGCCAGACATCGCTTTCCTGACGCCAGTACGGATCGCCCGCCAATCCGCCATAGGTCACCACGAGAGTGGGCGTGTAGCCGACCTGTGTGGCGGCGAAGAAGGACAGAACGTCCTCATAAAGCATCGCCTGCGGAAGATTATGCTCCAGGCTCGTATTGCCGTCCGCGACCAGGGACATGTCCAGATGGAACAGGGACGCGCCCTCGGCCACGGTGATGAGCCCCGCTTCGATGGCGGCGGCGACGACCTGCTGGCGCTGATTGCGGCGCGGCTGGTTGTAGTTCTTGATCGCATGCGCGCCTTGAGCGGCCAGCCTGTTTACGTGCTCGCGCGCGTCATCAATGCCCTCAATCGAAGCGAAATAGCCCGGCGCGCGCGCGCCATAGACAATCTCGCCCGTCGAATAGAGCCGCGGCGCGAGATAGAGTCCTGCGCGCTGAAGCTCGGAGGCCGCGAATATCTCGCTCGCCACATTGGAGGGGTCGTGCACCGTGGTCACGCCGAGCGCGAGATGCGCGATGGCCGACCAGTTCTGCTGCGGGATGATGTCGTCGACGCCTTGCGCGCCGTGAGCGTGCGCATCAATCAGTCCCGGGATGATGGTGCGCCCGGCGACGTCGATTTCGCGCGCGCCTGACGGGATTTCAACCTCGTCGCGCGGACCGATCGCGGTGATGCGATTGGCCTCCACGACGATGACCGCGTCGTCGATGACGCCGCCTTCTTCATCCGTCATCGTGACGACGCGCGCGCCGATCAGCGCGGTCGCGCCTTCCGGCGCATCGGCGGGAACCGTCATTGAAAGGTCGAGACCTTCCGTCGGCGGCTCATAGCCTTCCGCATCCTCGCCGTCCTCGTTTTCCACCGCAGGCGCGGCGGGCAGCACATCCTCGATGCGCGCCGAGTAGAGCACCGGGCCCATGCTCCAATTGATCTGTTCGCCATCATGCGACCAGTGGGCGTAAGACGAGCCGTCGCCGCTCACCTCAACGACCGGCATCGCCGAGCCGCCAGCGCCGGCGCCGACATTTTGCGGACCCGGCAGAAGCGGGCTCACAAAGGTTTCGTAATTTTCGCGGAAGGCGAAGAATTCCCCGCTCGGCGCGACGTGATATTCCGTCACCATCTCGCCTGCGGCGTGGGTGCGCTCCTCATAGCCGTTGAGGTCGACGCTGACGAGTTCCTGTCCGTCGCCGCCGCCGCGCGTGAGATAGATGCGGTCATCAGCTGCGCCGAAATGCGGATATGAGCCCGAACGCGTCACGCGCTCGACCGCGCCGCCAGCGGCGGGAACACGGAAAATGCCGGTGTTCTCGGACCATTCCCCCGACGTCAGATAACCGCCCGAGCCCGCCTCGAAGACCACGGTTTCGCCGTCGGGCGAATATTGCGGTCTGCGATAGTGGCCGGGTTGCTCCGTCAACACCCTTTCAGCGCCGCCGCCGTCTGATGCGATCGTGCGCACGGAGCCCAGTTCGTCATCGTCCCAGGTCGCAAACACGATGCGCCGACCGTCGCGCGACCAGGCCGGGAACATCTCCCGACGGCCCGTATCATCGCGCGTCAGACGGCGCGGCTCGCCGCCTTCCGCCGTCACGACATAGAGCCTGCCGAGCGATTCAAACACGGCGCGCGAACCGTCCGGCGACAATGTTGCGAAGCGCGGCATGCGCGTCGTGAACTCGTCCGGCGCGACTTCGACCTGCGGCCGGATGGGATCGATGACGTCACGCACGTCGCTGACATGAAACGGAATGTCGGCGACCGATTCATCCGCGACATTGATCAGGTGAAAACCGCCGCTGGCCCAGAACACGATGGATTCCGAGTCCGGCGTCCACTCCATGTTCGGATACATGCCGTGCACGCCCCAGGTCTCCTGCATGTCCTGGTCGAGATCGGCATAGATGCGCCGCTCCTCGCCCGACACGAGGTCCTTGATATAGAGCATTGACTGCACGCGCTCGCGGCGCACGAAAGCGATATATCGTCCGTCTGGGGACGGCGTCGGCCGCACTGCTCCGCCCGGGCCGGACACGACCGTCTCCGTCTCGCCGGTCTCCATGTCGTAGCGGCGAATGGCGAAGAGCTCGGTGTTGGAGTCCTGCGCATAGATGAACGTGCCGCCGGGCGTCGTGTTCAGCGAGTAATAGACATAGCGGCCGTCAGGCGAGAATGCGGGCTCGCCCAGTTCCTTCTGGTGAGCCGGGTCCGGGCGCTCGACCAGCGCCACGCCGTCGC
>JAUIEH010000180.1 GCA_030428405.1 Alphaproteobacteria bacterium | reverse complement strand
CTCCCTAAGCGGACTTGGCGCACTTCGCGCCGAGCGTTGCGGAGATCATAGCCTCATTCCGCCGCTTTCGCTGCTCCCGTGCGCCAGGAATTGACATAGTCGACATTTTCCACGCCGCCGGCCGCTTCACCGACATCGAGCGGGTCGCGCGTGTCGATCATGACGGCGTATTCGTCCGTAGCCGGCTTTTTCTGTTCCAGCATGTTGGCCAACGCCTTGGGGTGCGGGCCATGGGTGAAGCCCGCCGGGTGAAACGTCATCATGCCCGCATCGATATTGTCGCGGCTGAAGAAGTCGCCGGCGTGGTAGAACAACACCTCGTCATAATCGTCATTATTGTGAAAGAACGGCACTTTGAGCGCGCCGGGATCGGTCTCGAAAGGCCGCGGCGCAAAGGTGCAGACAACGAAGCGGTCGGACAAAAACGTCGTGTGCGCCGAGGGCGGCAGATGATAGCGATGGCTCATCAGCGGGCGCAGGTCCTTGACGTTGATGCGCAGGACCGACAAGTCGCCGTGCCAGCCGACCGCATCAAGCGGGTTATACGGATAAGTCGCCGTTGAGACCGCGCCGCGCTTTTTGATCTTGATCGCGGTTTCCTCATCCTCCGCCTGATGGGCGCGGAAGGCCTCGTTCATCTCAGGCGCGTCGAGCATGGCCGGGTCGAAAAAGGCGTGTGGGCCGACCAGGCCGCGATCGGGCAGCGTGTAATGCGTGTTTGTCGCCTCGATCATCAACACCGCCAATGGCGCGCTCGGCGACAAGCGCCACATCGATCCGCGCGGCAGATAGACATAATCGCCCGCGCGCACTTCGAGGTGGCCGTAGTCGCAATAAAGCTCGGCCTGACCTTCGTGCACGAACAAAAGCTGGTCGCCATCCGCGTTGCGCGCGAGCGAAGGCATGGGCGCATCCAGCTTCCAGAAGCGAACTTCGGTCGCGTTATTGTGCAGGACGACCGGCGCGTCCCAGGGCGAGGCGTGCGCTTCGTTCAGACCACGGAGGTCAAAGGCGCGCGGCTTCAGCGGCCCTTCAAACGAACTCCAGCCCGTCGGCGGACGCTTGTGATGGAAAAACGCCGCTGGGCCGAAAAAGCCCTCTTTGGAGACCTCGCGCTCATAGGTTCCAGCGGGCATGTCGGCATGGGCCTGACGGGAAAAATCGCCCGAGCCGGTCTGGACCGGCAACCAGTTGCGTTTCGACATCGTCTCCATCCCTTGCAGCTGCGCGCATTGTCGCAGCTATCGGCCTGCGCACGCGCTCTTTGCCCGATAAATAGGCCGCAGCGGCGCAACGCGCCACCGCGCCGACAAGCCGCGACGCCGATCTGCTGCAGCGCAGAATGCTGCACCGCACCAATATCAATGAAGCCGGCGCCGGCGGCTGCAGCTTACAGCATTGTAATCCGCGTCCGGATGGGCTGGACGGGAATCGCCCGGTAATGTGTTCGACAGAGGCCTCCTCCCGGGCCTCGAACGCCGCCTTGCGCGGCGGTCGAGACATAACAATTGGGCAGTGGCCGATCGGAAAGAGCGTTATGCGAGTGATAATCGCCGTTACGGATCCGCAGAAGAACATGCGTCTCGTCGCGCGTTGCAAGGCGCGCGCGAACACGCAGGTGGTGGCGCGCTGCGCATCGCCGAACGAGGCGCAGCGCGCAATGTCCTGGCATCGCTGCGACGCCATCGTGTTGAGCGCGCGGCTCGACAAAGAGGCGGCCTTCGCGCTGGCGCGCCGGGCGAGCGAGGACGGCGTTTGCGTCGTCATTTGCAGCAACGAGCGCGAGGACGCCGTCACCGCGTTCGATCTCGGCGCCGTCGATTTTCTCTGTGAAGACGCCGATGAAGCGCGCATCGATCAATCGCTCGACCGCCTCGCCGAGCGCGTCGAGGCCGCCGCCGCCGAACGCGGCGCGTCCGCATGCCGGGATGACGCGGACGCCAGGCGCGAAGACAACACGGTGATGCGGGAAGATTTCTGGATCAAAGACCGCGGCCGGGTTATGCGCATTGGCCAGGACGAAATCGAATGGGTCGAGGCCGAGCGCGATTATGTCCGCCTGCATGTCCAGGGGCGCTCATGGCTGGTGCGCGACACCATGCAGAGAATGGAGCGTCGATTGGATTCGAAGCGGTTCATGCGCGTGCACCGCTCCGCGATCGTGAACGCCAACGCGGTGCGCATGGCCAGCACGACGCCGTCGGGCGGACGCATGCTGCGCTTGCGCTCAGGCGCTGAAGTCCGCGTCGGACGCTCTTACGAACCCAAGCTCGCGCGGATCGTAAACAACAGCGCTCATACGTGAACCAGACGACCAGCGCCGCACCCGGCGCCTATCAAACGCCTGACCGGCCGAGCCTCGCCGTCGCCGGCTCGAACGCGCGCGCCGCCATCGGCCGCATCTTCTGCGTTGGCCGCAACTATGCCGACCACGCCAAGGAAATGGGCGCGCCGCCAGAACCCGTCTTCTTCATGAAGCCGGCCGAAGCGCTCATCACCGACGGCGCAGCCGCGCCTTACCCCGCAGACACAGAGCGCCTTGATCATGAAGTCGAACTCGCGCTCGTGCTCGGCGCCGGCGGTGCGCCCGCATCGCCTGACGAGGCGCGCGCCCTGATCTTCGGCTATGCCGTCGCCATAGACCTCACCCGGCGCGACGTGCAGGCCGCAGCGAAAGCCGCCGGCGCCCCGTGGGAAGCCGCCAAAGCCTTTGACGGCTCGTGTCCGATGTCGGACATCGCGCCGGCCGCGCAGATCGGTCATCCGCGCACGGGCGCGATCTGGCTCGATGTCGACGGCGTGCGCAAACAGAGCGGCGATCTCGGCCAGATGCTGATTGATCCCGACGCTTTGCTCGTGCGCCTGGCCCGGCATTGGCGGCTGTTGCCCGGCGACGTCGTCCTGACCGGCACGCCGGCGGGCGTTGGTCCGGTGACGCGGGGCGCGCGCATCACGGCCGCAGTGGACGGCGTCGGCGCGTTGGAGACGCCGATCGTCTGAAGCCGGCGGACTGCTTACGATCCGTTGCGATGCGCCAGCCAGTCGCCGGACGCGATGCGTTCATCGGCAGACACCGCCCGCGTCCAGACATAGACCCACGCCGTTTCGCCTTCCGGCTCGATCAGCTGAACCTTGCGCCGGACATAGGACGAACCGCCAGGATCTTCGGGATCGAAATCCTCGAACTCATCCATCGCAGCGCCGGCTTCGGCCGAGTTCACCCGGAACAGATCGGCTGCGACGCGGCCCTCGCCCTCGACGATGCCGGGAAAGCCGCCAAGATCGTAAAGAAGGCCGGGAATGACGCAGGCGCTCACCCGCGTCAGAGAACCGACCAGGCCGAGGCGCTCCAGCCCGCCGCCGCCATCACGCAAAAGACCATACGCGGCGAAGAGATCGTTTGGAGCAATAAGCGGCGCGGCGCCGGGCATGTTCGCCTCCTGCAAGACGTCTGCGCGCCGGTCGCGCAAGACCGCCTCGCAGCGCTGTTTTTGTTGGACGCAAAATGGAATGCGAGGTCTCGGCGCTTCAAGCATTACCGATAATTAATCGCCCGATTTGCGTCTCATTCTGGACGTGATCGACGCAGCTACCGATAAAGAGCCAGCTGCTTCGGTCAAGAGAGCCGGACATGTGGGACGCTCTGGTACAACTGATCCATCTCGTCGTCGCCGTGAGCTTGTCGCTTATTGGCGTTGAACTGCGCGAGGAGCGCCCGCGCACGGAATCGGTCGCCAGCCTGATGTCGCCGATCAAAGACCATTACAATCTCGTCGAGACGCCCGAGCTGAGCGTGCGCGCCGCGTCGCTGCGCTCGGAAAACGGCTGCGCCAACGCCTCCCGCAGCGCCGTCTTCGTGACGCCGGTGGCCCGAACTGCCCCGGAAGCGCCGTTCTCGGTCGTCGCCCCGGCGCGTCCGAGCGAAGTCAGCTCCTAAAGCAAATCGCCGCAACGGCGCCTGACACTCGCCTCGCGGGCGAGAACCCGTCATATTGGGGCTTGATCTTACAGGCCCCGATAGCTACGCGCGCGCCTGCACGCCCCGTTCCTAGTAGATCGAATGGTATCCATGACCCAAAGCGACGCCTCTTCCGAGTCGATCATCGACGTTCAAGCCTTGGAGACGTCGGACGAGCCGCAGCCGCCCGCGCGCTGGCGCCATGACGATGAGGACGCCGGCGAAGGCATGTTCTCCGGCGGCCGCTGGATTCTGGCCACAGGCGTTGCGACGGCTCTGCTTTGGGCGGGCGGCGCCGGCGCGTTTTTGTTCGGCTATCTCGGCGCCGACACGCTCGGCCGCTTGTCGCCGATGGAAATCGGCGCCCTCGGCTTCGTCGTCGCGGGACCGGCGCTGCTGCTTCTGGTGCTGGGCGGGGCGGCGCGCGAGATGGTCCGCTTCGGCGCGACAGCGCGCGCGCTGGAATCCGCAGCCCGGCGTCTTTCCGCGCCGGTCGAAATCGCGGAAGGCGAAACCCGCGCGCTCGCCGACGCCGTGAGCGAGCAGATTGACCGCCTCTCCAAGACCGCGGAAGGCGCGCTGGCGCGTCTGGGCGCCATGGAAGAAGTGCTGCGCCATCATTCCTCGGCCGTCTCCACCGCATCCGGCGACACGCGGCGCGAAGTCGACACGCTGATCGAGGATTTGCGGCGCGAGCGCTCGGCCATCACCGAATTGTCCTCCGGCCTCAGCGAAGAGACCCGCAACATCACCTCGCTCATTGATCAACAAGCCGAGCTCGTGCGCTCGGCTGTTGAATCGGCGACCTCACAAACCACGCAGGGCCGCGACCTCCTCGCCGAGAGCGTTGAGCGCCTCGCGACGGCGGCGGCGTCCGCGCAGCAATCGGGCGAACGTGCAGCCTTCTCCATCAGCGAGCAGATGCGCGACATGGAAGCGCTCGTGACCGCGCTGGACGAACGCGCCTCGCGGCTTGAAGCGGTCGCGTCTGGTCATGAGGACAATCTCAAGCGCGCGCAAAACACCGCACACGAATTGAGCCTTGCAGCGGACGCCGGCGCAGGCTCCATGCGCGCCGCCGTCGATGCGGCCATCGAACAGGCGCGCCGCCTCTCCACGGTCATCGCCGAGGAAACGCGCAAGGCCGGCGAAATCGGCGCTCAGGAAGTCGAGCGCGTGCGCCGCGCCGCGCAGGCCGCCAATGAATCCGCGGAAAGCGCCAGCCGCGCGCTTGAGCGCAGCGCCGACAGCGTGCTCCAGCGCGTCGAAAAGGCCAATGAAGCCAATTTCGCCGCCGCCGCGCGCACCGATGAAGCGCTCGACGAACGCATCCGCACCGTCGAGCGCGTGATGCAGGACGTCGATCGTCGGTTGTCGGATATTCCGCGCCGCGCTGAATCCCAAGCGCGCCGCGTGCGCGATTCACTGCCGGAAGACGATTTCGATTATCCGGAGGAGACGCGCGCCGGCCACGCCGATCGCGGGCGTGACGAATTTGACGACGACATCGACCGCCTCGGACGCATGGCCGAACGGCGCGAGCCGGAACGCGGCGCCGGGCGGCGCGCGAACGAGCGCGCTGCGGGCGGTTGGGGCACGCGGCGGCGACGCGAGCGCGCCGATCCGCTGGACGATTTCGATGATGACGGCGACGTCGTATCGCGCATTGTGCCCGACCGCGGCGGCGCCAGCATCGAAGCCAATGGCGCGGATATGCATCGCCGCGCGCCCGCGCCTGCTCGCGGCGGACGCAACGGCTCCGCCGAGCACCGCGCGGATGGCGAGGATGAAGACTGGCGCTGGAAAGACGTGCTCAACGGCATTGATGACGAGCCCGAAGAGCGCGCCGACAGCTCACAAGCCGTCATCGCGGGGCTGCGCCGCGCCGGCGTTGATCCCAATCGCGCCATTGATCGCGACATGACCGCGCGCATTGCACGCGTGCGCCGGCGCGCCGGCTCGGGCGAGGCGCGCGCGCTTGTGCTCGACGGCGCGTTGACGGATGTGCGCCGCACAGCGGCCGCGCTCGCCTCCGACGAAGTGCTTCGTGCGCATTCGGAGGATTTTCTCGACGATCACGCCCGCCTGGTGCGACGCGCGCTCGATGAGAACGATGCGGGCCTGCTTGCCGAATTGCTCGACAGCGACACCGGCCGGGCGTTCCTGCTGGTGGATGCAGCGCTCTCGGACGGTTAAGCCCGGCGCGCTCGCGAAATCGCTTCGCCTACGGAACAGC
>JAUIEH010000179.1 GCA_030428405.1 Alphaproteobacteria bacterium | reverse complement strand
GCGCTCGCACAGCTCATCGGGCGGCCTGATCGCCGCGAACAGGCGCAGGCTCATGAGGCCGGACGGTCCGCCTCGCGCTCCTCCACCGTGTTTCCGGAAAAACCGAAAGCGGAAAAGAAGAACAGGCCCAAAGCGAAGATATAGGGGTAAAGCCAGATGCCGGCCTCGGCGATGAGCGCGGCTCCGACCAGCAACATCGTGCCGATATAGTGGCTCGTGGTGAAAATCCGGGTGGCGGCGATGCGCACCATGTTTGCGCCGGTCAGCATCACGATGGCCACGCCGGAAGCGACCCACGGCCAAGGCGACGCCCGATAGGTCACGATGAAGGCGATGGTGGCGAGGAGCGCGCCCGCCAGTCCGATCAGACCGGCGACAAAAGCCCTGCGTGCGCGGGCGTTGCGGGATGTTGGCGGCGCTGTCACGTCAATCGTCCTAGCGCGTCCGTGCACGCAAACAAACTCAGTTCGCGCGGCGCAACGTCTCAGTCAGGGCGCACGCGCATCCGCGCACCGGTGCGAAACGTCATCCGCGCGTATTCCTCAGCACGGGTTTTCCTCGCCTGCAAGCGCGCGCGCGAGCCATGGCCCAAGGTCGGCGGCGACCGCGTCCACGCCGTCAGCGTTCGGATGAACTCCGTCGGGCAAAAGCATGCCGGGCTCCAAACCGTGCTCGGGATTGAACATGGCCTGGAAATACCAGGGATAGAGCGGAGCGCAGCGTTCCGCCGAAAGCTCAGAGAAAATGGCGTTGAAGTCGGACTGATATTGCGCGCCGAGATTGGCGGGCGCGAACATGCCGATCAGCCCGACCCAGAGCCCGCGTGATTGCGCGCGCTCGATGATTGCGTCGATGTCGGCGCGCACGAGGGCCGGCGCGCGCGCCTGGAACATGTCATTCGCGCCGAGCTCAATCAGGACGCCATCGGCAGTGTCGGGCACAGACCAGTCAAAGCGGCGCAGACCGTCTTCGCTCGTTTCGCCCGAAACGCCGGCATTGATGATCTCAATCGGTCTGCCGTCGACGTCGCCAACTTCGCGGGCGATCGCATCCACCAGCCTGTCCGGGTCTTCCAGCCCGAAACCGGCCGTCAGACTGTCGCCAAGCATGACCAAAACGAAGGGCGCATCACCGTCGGATTGCGTCGCCGTCACGCTGTCCTCTGCGCTTTCATCGTCTGCTGCGCCAGCATCCGGCGGCGCATCTTGCGCAGTTTCATCAGCAATTTCCGTTGGTTGGGCGCTGCTCGGCGCATCGTCGCCGCACGCGGCGAGAACGAGCGCAAGGCTCGCAGCAGTCAACAATCGCGTGAATGCGTTCATGAGGGTGGGACAGTCCGCGCAGAATGACCTACATATCGAAAAACGATGAGGACGCGATCGACGTCCGTCAAGGCGAGAGAGAAACATGGTCGATGTCGACGCCGCGTCAAATCCCGTTCCCGCAGATGCAGCTCCGATAAGTGAGGCGCGCCGGACCGGCGGCGATGTTCTCTGCCTGAGAAATGTCGAGCTGACCCTGCCGGCGGCGTCCGGCCCGGTGCACATCCTCAAGGGCGTCGATTTCGAAGTGGCGTCGGGCCGCAGCGTGGCGGTGATCGGCCCGTCCGGCTCCGGCAAGTCGTCGTTGCTGTCTGTCGCGGCGGGTTTGGAGCGTGCGACCGGCGGCGAGATCACGCTGCTTGGCGAAAGCCTGAGCGGGCGCAGCGAGGATGAGTTATCCCGGCTTCGCCGCGGGCGCGTCGGCTTTGTGTTTCAGTCCTTCCATCTGCTGCCGACCCTGAGCGCCGTCGATAATGTTCGCGCGCCACTTGAGATTGCAGGCATTGACGACGCCGAAGCGCGCGCCCGCGCCGCGCTCGACGCGGTGGGGCTGAGCGCGCGGCTGCGCCATTTTCCCGGTCAGCTATCGGGCGGCGAGCGTCAGCGCGTAGCCGTCGCGCGCGCGCTCGCGCCTGATCCGGAAATCGTGTTCGCGGACGAACCGACCGGCAATCTCGATACGGAAACCGGCGCCAGCGTGGCGGACATGTTGTTCGCGCTCGCCGGCGATAGGGGCGCAGCCCTCGTCATGGTCAGCCATGACCGCGACATGGCTGCACGCGCTGATCGCATTGTCGCGATGCGCGACGGGCGGATCGAAGCATGAGCGCGTCGACCGCGTCGGCGGCGTGGTGGATCGCCATGCGCGAGCTGCGCGCCGGCTCGCGCGGCTTTCGCGTCTTCCTCGCCTGTCTTGCGCTCGGCGTCTGGGCGATCGCAGGCGCTGGCTCGATGATCGAAACGCTCAAGGCGGGGCTCGACCAGGAAGCGCGCACTCTGCTCGGCGGCGATGTCGAGATATCGGTTCTTCAGCGCACGGCAAGTGACGGGGAACGCGCGCGCATCGAAGCCATGGGACCCGCCTCGCGCGTGCTGGACACGAGCGCGATGGGGCGCGTGCGCGACCGGCGCGAATTTGTCGATGTGCGCGGCGTTGACGCTGCTTACCCGCTGCTCGGGACGCTGAGCCTGGAGGAGGGCGCAACGCTCGACGGCGCGTTCCAGCTGAATGACGGCGTCTATGGCGCCGTTGTCGGGCGCAGCCTGCTGGAGACGTTCGAAGCCGAGCCGGGCGACATCATCGAACTCGGCGGCGTCGAATTTGAAATCCGCGGCGTCGTCGAAACCGAACCCGACCGGCTTGGCGGCTCAGGCTTCTGGCCGCGCTTCATCTCGTCGAACGAAGCGATCGAAGCCGCCGGTCTGGCGCAGACGGGCGCACTCTTTCGCGAAAGCTTCCGTGTACTGCTTGATGATGGCGCCGACCTTGAGGCGTGGCGGGAGGACGCAGGCGCTGCGTTTGAGGAAGAGGGCTTCCGCGTTGAGGACCGCAATTCAGCGGCGGAAGGTCTCGGCGAACTGCTCGACATGATGCAGGCCTTTCTCGCTGTCGTGGGCCTCGCGACCCTGATTGCGGGCGGGGTCGGCGTGGCGCAGGCGACGACGGCGTTTCTCGCGAGCCGGATTCCCTCCATCGCAGCACTTAAGGCGCTGGGTGCGGACGGCGGCGTCATCAGACGCGCATATCTCATCCAGATCGCGGCCTTGTCCGGCGCCGGACTGTTGATCGGCGCAGCGCTCGGCGCGCTGACGCCATTCATCATTGAGTTCCTGTTCGGCGACCGCATTCCCTTGCCGGCGCGGCTCGGCGTCTATCCGGGTCAGCTTCTCGGCGCTGTTCTGCTCGGCGCGCTGACGGCGCTCGTCTTCGCGCTGCCGGCGCTCGGACGCGCGCGCGCCACGTCGCCGGCTTCTCTGTTCAGAGGGCCGGCGGAGAAGGGGCGTCGCATCAGGCCGTGGGCGGAGTATCTCGCCGCAGCCGTCTGCGCTGCAGCGTTCGTCGCCGCGGCGGCGTTCGCCAGCCCGCGGCCACTGGTGACATTGGCGTTGCTTGGCGGCGCTTTGTTCGCCTTCGTCCTGCTTCTGGGCGCTGCGCAATTGGTGATGTTCGCCGCCCGCCGGGCGGCGCCGCGCGCGCGCGGCTTTGCAGCGATTGGGCTCGCCAATCTCGGCGGTCCGGGATCGATTGCGCCGATTGCCGCGACCGCGCTTGGTCTCGGCGTCGCGCTTTTGACGCTTGTGGCCGTCGTGCAGACCAATCTCGTTCGGCAGATCACCGAGACCGCACCGTCCAATCTGCCCTCCGTCATCTTCACGCAGATCCCGTCCGGCGAAGGCGCGGCGTTTGATGCGCATCTTGCAGCAGCGGGCGTCGCGGTGGACGACGTCGACAGCTATCGCCGCGCGCCGCGTCTGATCGGGCGGATCACCGGGATCAACGGCGAACCTCTCGTGCGCGAGGATGTGGACCCGTCCGAGCGCTGGATCATTGACGGCTCGATCGGTCTGACATTCAGCTCGGCCCCGCCGCCAGAGGCCGAAATCACCGAGGGCGAATGGTGGCCTGAGGACTATTCCGGGCCGGCCTTGATCTCGATTGAAGGCGATGCTGCGCGCGGCCTCGGCGCGGCAATCGGCGACCGCATGACATTTCGCATTCTCGGGCGCGAGGTGGAGGCGGAAGTCGCGAATTACCGGCGCATCGACTGGGGCGGGTTTGGCTCCAACTTCGCCGTCATATTCGCGCCGGGCACGCTGGAAGCGGCCAATCCTGTCGAAATCGCGGTCGCGCGGACGACGCCGGAAACCGAAGCTGGACTGTCGGAAGCGCTCGAAGACGATTTCCCTGGCGTCAATGTGATCCGGCTGCGCGCGGCCATGGCGGCTGCGTCTGAAATCTTTGAGGACCTGACCCTGGTGGTGAACGCGCTCGCCGGGATTGCGCTCGCCGCGGGCGGGCTCGTCCTCATTGGCGCTTTCGCAGCCGCCGCCCGCCGGCGGGCGGGCGAGGCGGCCTTGCTGAAGACGCTCGGCGCAAGCCGGGCCGGCGTGCTCGGCCTGTTCGCCGCCGAGTTCGCCGCCGCCGGCCTCATCGCCGCCGGTATCGGAGCCGCCATGGGGGCCGCGGCTGCGTGGCCGATCGTCATTTTCGTGTTCGAGGCGGAATGGGCGTTCCCATTCGCGCCCGTATTGTTGGTGTTGGCGGCCGCTGCGGGGGCTGCGGCGCTTGGCGGCGCAATGACCGGCGCGCAGGCGCTGGCGCGGCCTCCGGCGCGGGTTTTGCGCGCCGAGTAACCGATTGGCGAGCATATCGGCGGGCAAGTCAGGAAATTGTACGATTTTCAGTGCTTCGCAGCCGGTATTTCTTGCTAATTCGGCGACGCGCGCCAATATCGAGACATATCGAGTCCCGTTAATTCGGACCAATGGAAGGTGACATGAACGACTTCAACCGCGCTTATGCTGCTGGAGGCGCAATCACGGGCACGATGGACACGTCCGTCGACGCCGGCCTGCGCAGCTTCATGCTGGGCGTTTACAACAAGATGGCGCTCGGCCTCGTTTGGTCAGCCGTGCTGGCTTATGTCGTCGGCACGTGGGCTCCGGCGACGCAATTGGTGTTCGGCACCCCGCTATTCGAAGTCGTCCGCTGGGGTCCGATCGCGCTCTTGCTCGGCTCCATGTTTTTCATGCGCAACCCGTCGCCCGTCGGCTCCGCCGTCCTTTACTGGTCGGTCGTGACGCTGATCGGCATGGGTCTGGGCATCTGGGTCTACGCCGCCGTTCAGGGCGCGCCGCTGCAGTCGCATTCCGGCGTCAGCTACAGCCCGACGCTGACGACGATCGCGCAGGCCTTCTTCATCACGGCCTCGGCCTTCGGCGCGCTTTCGCTGTTCGGCTACACCACGAAACGGAACCTGACCGGCATTGGCAGCTTCCTGATCATGGCCTCCTGGGGCGCGTTCGCCATTGGCATGCTGAACGTGTTCATTTTCCACTCGAGCGGTCTCGAGCTTCTCATCCAGGTCGTGTTCCTGGCGCTGATGGCCGGCATCGTCGCGTGGCAGACCCAGTCGCTGAAGGTGTCTTATTATCACCTCGCAGGCGACGGCCGCGGCCTTGCGGTCATGACCAATTACGGCGCGTTGAACCTCTACATCGCGTTCGTGAACATGTTCCAGATCATCCTGTCGCTGCTCAGCCGCGACTAAGATCGAGCGCATCTGCGTAAACAAAGCCCCGGGCCTGACGGTCCGGGGCTTTTTTGTCGCCAACGTCGCGGTGGCGCCTAATCGCCGATGACTTTCAAAAGCTTGCGGTCAAAAATGCGCAGGACCTGGGACAGGTCCCGGCCACGCTTGAGGATCTGGCCTGTCGCATTGAAGACCGCGTAAGCGCCCTGACGCCGGGCGAGGGCGGGCATTTTCTCGATGCGGTAAAGGGGTGTTTCGCTGGCGCGGCGAAAGATCGAAAAGACCGCGCGGTCGCGCAGGCCGTCGATTGCGTAGTCTCGCCATTCTCCGGCCGACACCATGCGGCCGTACACATTGAGGATCCGGTCCAATTCGCGCCGGTGAAAGAACACCGGCGCCCGGTGCTGTCGCGCTTCGCCCTCCGTCGAGGCGGGCTGGAACATGAGCGCCTCCGTCGTTCGTTTTTTGTCGCATCGGCTGAGCCGACTTTGAAACCTTGCCACGAGAACTCCCGGCGAGGCGAGACCTTTGGCGCCCAACGGCGCATGGCGCGCTGCGCCACGAAATGGCCCATGTTCAGTCGCGGCGCGAACAAAACGGAACCCGAGAGTAGAAGCGTCGACCGGCTGGAAAGCTGCTGGCGCCGGAATCTAGACAGCCCCCCCAGC
>JAUIEH010000178.1 GCA_030428405.1 Alphaproteobacteria bacterium | reverse complement strand
AGCGCGGCCCAATGCGCCTCCATTTCCGGCGGATAGTCGGCTTCGCCCCAATCATAGCTGACCGCGTCGAGCGCGCGGAACGCCCGCCAGCTATTATTCGCGATGACCGCCACGCCGTTGGTGACGGAGAGCACGCGCTGCACGCCGCGCATCGCTTCTGCGGCCGAAGCGTCAAAACCGTTCAGGGCGCCGCCCTTGCGCGGATTAACGCGCAGGCTGGCGTGGACCATGCCCTCCATCGACAAGTCGATGCCGTAGGCAAGCGTGCCGGTCGACTTGGCCACAATGTCGAGCCGCTCCATGTCGCGGCCAAGAAAACGCCACTCGGACGGATCGCGCAGCGTGACATCCGTGACCGGCGAAACGTTTGCGGCCTCGTCGGCTAACTCCGTATAGGGAATCTCCGTGCCGTCCGGAAGGACCACGCGCGCCTCGCGCGTGACAAGCTCGGCGACGGCGACGCCGGTGCGTCTGGAGGCCGCCCGCTTGAGCGTTTCGCGCGCCACTGCGCCTGCTTCGCGCAAGCGGTGATAGCTGTCTGCGACCGTGCTCGAGCCGCCGGTCACCTGCATCCCCATCGCCTTGACGGCCGCGCCCATCACGCCGCGCATCAATTCCGCTTCCCGGCTGACGTCGCGCGACATGAAAGGAATGCCTTCGCCCGCGAGCGCGGAGTTGAAATAAGCCGGCGCCGGCGGGCCTGGCTCCACTTCGAACTGGCCGAACTCGATGTCCATTTCTTCCGCGATCAGCGCCGCTTGCACGGAGCGCGCGCCCTGACCCAAATCCGTATGCGGTGTTATCAGCGTAATGCCGCGCGGGCTGATTTTGACCCAGGGATTGAACGTCGCCTCGTCCTCGGCGAGCCCGTCGCGCAGCGGGTTTTGGTGCGGCGCGCGCACGGCGTAGACGCCAAAGGCCACGCCGCCGGCGATGGCCGCTGAGCCGATGAGGAATGTACGGCGCGCAATAGTTCCGACTGCGCTCATCTCAGCGCTCCCGCATCATGCGAGACGCCGTGCGAATGGCCTCGCGAATGCGCGGATAAGTGCCGCAACGACAGAGATTGCCGCTCATCACGTGGTCGATTTCCTCGTCGCTCGGATCAGGATTTCCATCCAGCAGCCAGGCCGCCTGCATGATCTGTCCGGACTGGCAGTAGCCGCATTGGGCGACCTGATGCTCGATCCAGGCGCGCTGGACGACATGCAGAGCGTCCGGCGTTCCGAGCCCTTCGATCGTGGTGATGTCCGCGCCCTCAATGCTGCCGGCCGGGACCTGGCACGCGCGCATGGCCTGGCCGTCGATAAAGACGGTACACGCGCCGCATTGCGCGACGCCGCAGCCATATTTGACGCCGGTGACGCCAAGTTCGTCGCGCAACACCCAGAGGAGCGGCATCTCCTCTTCGACATCGACCTCGCGGGCGGTTCCGTTGACCGTAAATCTCATGGCGCGCCTCCCCGTCGCCCAAACGCTAACATCTCTGCGCCGCAGCTTGAAGGCGCATCGCGCGGGGGCCGGGCGCACACCGGCTTGCATAACGATACCCGTCATGATGAGCTTGTGGACAATGACGAATAACAAAGCGCGGCGCGCAGCCGCGCCGGCCCCAGGGAGGAACCAATGCCGCAGCCGCATCCTGCGATCACCCAATTCATGGACGCCTGGGCGGCGATGGACGAGGACGCTTACGCCGCCGCTTTCGCGCCGGAATTTTCTGTCGAAGACCCCGTTGGCGTGGTGACCACGATTGAGGGACTTAACGGCCACGTCCAGACGATGAAGAAGAACTGGTCCCACGCGACCTATGAAGTGTTCGACGTGGCCGGCGAAGGCGAACACCAGGCAGTCGGCTACACCATGACGCTGCACGGCCACGGCAATGGCTTTGAGGGCAAGACCGTCAAGCTCGACGGCATCGCCTTCGTCAATCTTGAGAACGGCAAGATCACGCGCTGGCGCGAGATCTTCGACACCGGCGTGTTTCGCCGCGCGCTAAAGTCGAAAGCCGCATAAGCATGTCTGAACAGGTCATGTATGATTTCGGCGCGGCCGAGATTGCGCGCCTCAGCGTCTATCTGCGCGAAGCCGCGCCCGAATGGGCCGAAGTCAGCGCCATCACGCAACTCAAAGGCGGTCAGTCCAATCCGACCTTCCGTGTAGATACCGCACGCGGTCCCGTCGTAATGCGCATGCGCCCCGCCGGCGCGCCACGCTGGGCCCATGACATCGCGCGCGAATATCGCGTCTTGACGGCGCTGCAGCCGACCGAGACGCCGACGCCTGAAGTGCATCACTATTGCAGCGATGAAAACGTCACCGGCGGCGAATTCTACCTGATGGAATTCGTTGACGGACGGATTGAGGATTTGTGCACGCTGCCCGGTTTTTCACCAGCCGAGAGACGCGAAATCTGGCGCAGTTTCGTTGAGGCCTACGCCAAGCTCCACGCCGTTGATTGGCGTGCGGCGGGGCTTGAAGGCTTCGGCAAGCCGGACGGCTATGTCTCGCGCCAGCTCGCCCTGCACTCCAAGCTTTTCAAACAATATGAGCCCGACGGCGACCCCGATATGGACTGGCTCATGAAGACCCTGCCCGAGCATGTTCCGCCACAGCGGCGCACAACCATCGTTCACGGCGACGTGCGGCTCGGCAATGTCGTGATCCATCCCAGCGAACCGCGCGTCATCGCCATTCTCGACTGGGAGATGGCCACGCTCGGCGACGGCGACAGCGATGCGGCCCTGCTCGCGATCAATCATTTCATGCCCGACAATCCGCAGGGCAAGTTCGGGCCCGATGACGACCTCGAAGCCAGTGGCGCGCCCGCGCCGCGCGAGCTGATGGACTGGTATTGCGCGCAAAGCGGCGTCGATGCGTTCCCGCATTTCGAGTTCCACGTCGCCTTCAACATGTTCCGCTACGCGTCCGTTTTCTGCGGCATCGCATCGCGCGCACGCGCCGGCATGGCGGTCTCCGATGACGGCCTGCTCTATGCTGACGCCGCGTTCCCGACCGCGCGCTATGCCCGGCGTCTGGCCGAAGCGACATTCGCCAAGCCGGCTTGATTGCGCGCAATCGCTGCGATCCGCCGCTTAAAACATCTCTTAAGCCGGCCTGAACCTTCATGCGTTAGACCAGTGCGACGTCCAGCCATGCGGAGGCGCCGCCTTGCCCGAACATTGTGATCCGACCCAGCGCCAGCACGATGAAACGCTTGCGCTGCCGCGCGCCGCCATGACGGTGCTAGCAGCCCGCGGAAATGCTGTCGCCGAACGCCTGGCGCGCGCCTGCCGGCCATATCGCCTGACCGTGACCTGCACCGCTGACGCGGTCCGCCTGAGCGGCGACCATGCCGCCGTCGGTCTCGGCGTCTCGATTTTAGAAGCGCTGGCGGATGGCCGTATGGATGATGCGGCTATCGATGCTGCAGTCGTGCAAACGGTCGAACACGCTTTGCAGCGCGACCTCGCGTTTCGTCTGGAGGGGCTGACCAAACCCTTGCGGCCGATGTCGCTCAGCCAGGTTGCGTTTCTCAACACGCTTCTGCACGCCGAGACGCCGCTTGTGTTCGGCATCGGCGCCACCGGCACGGGCAAAACGCATCTCGCCATGGCGGCGGCGCTCCATTTTCTCGCCAAAGGCGCGGTCAAATCAATCGTCCTCACGCGTCCGCATGTGATGATGGACCGGGAAGTCATGACGGCGGCGTCGCGGGAGGAAACGGCTGACGACCCTCAGCTCACACCGCTCACGGACATTCTGCTTGAGATGATTTCGCACGAACAAGTGCTCACGCTGATCGCGCAGGAAAAAATCAAGATTCTGCCGCTCGGCCGGATGCGCGGGCGCACGTTCAATGAGAGCTTCATCGTCGCCGATGAAGCGCAGAACATGACCGTCGCCAAAATGCGCATGGTCGCCACGCGGCTTGGACGCAAGTCGCGCTTGGCCATTACGGGCGACCTCGAACAAGTCGATTTGCGCGGCGACGAGCCGTCCGGCCTGGCGCATTTCTTAGAACTCGTCGAAGGACGCGACTTCGCCAGCGTGCATCATTTCGACCGCACGGAAATCATCCGCAACAGCGTCGTTGCGCAGATCGAAGCATTGTTTGCGGGCGAGACCGACATCGGGCTGCGTTCGGCCGCCTGATCGCACGAAAGCCCCCTCTGGCGCCGCATTCGTTCCTTCCTATATCTGCCGCAACTCTTCGATCCACTTCAGATGGAGTGCGGCGTAATGATCATTCGAAAATCCAGCGATCGCGGCGGCGCGAATTTCGGCTGGCTGAACACCAAGCACAGCTTTTCATTCGGCCAGTATTTCGATGCCGCCCATATGGGCCACGGGCCTTTGCGCGTCTTGAACGAAGACCGCGTCTCGCCGGGCGCGGGCTTTGACACTCATGGCCATCAGGACATGGAGATCATCTCTTACGTTCTCGACGGCGCGCTCGAACACGAAGACTCGCTCGGCACGGGCTCGGTCATTCAGCCCGGCGACGTCCAGCGCATGTCGGCGGGAACGGGCGTGCGTCACTCCGAATATAATCACTCCAAGGACGAGCCCGTTCATTTCCTGCAGATCTGGATCATGCCGGAGCGCAATGGCGCAGAGCCGGGCTATGAGCAAAAGAGCTTCGCCCCCAGGGATGCGGAAGACAGGCTGCAACTTGTCGGCAGCCGCGACGGCCGCGACGGCTCGGTGACGATCCATCAGAATGTCGACCTCTACCGTACACGGTTGAGTGCCGGCGGCGCGGTGTCTCATGCGCTGGCTCAGGACCGGCTCGGCTGGGTTCAAATCGCGCGCGGTCGTGTCGAGCTCAATGGCGAGACGCTCGAAGCCGGCGATGGCGCGCAATTGTCGGGTGCCGAAGAAATCAGCTTGCGCGGCCTTGAGGACGCAGAGGCGCTGATCTTCGACATGGCGGCGTAATGGCTGAGCGCGGCGTTTATTGCGCCGCGCTCACAACCCGCATTTTGCAAGCGCGGCATCAAGCTGTGCGCGCTTGTCGGGCTCTTGAAATGGAAACGCCTCGAAGAACGCCTTGCGCGTCAGGTCGGGACGGCGCGCTCGAATATCTTTCGCCCAGCGCTGCGCACGCGGTTCATCACCGTTTATCGTATGCATCGCCGCCGCGATCGCCGCGATCAGCGCATGCGCGCCCGGCGCGCGTGCAGACTCCTCGCCAAAACGGGCGGCCTCCGCGAAATCACCGTCCACGAAGCAGTTAAATGCGCGGACGCCCAGCATCGCATAACGGAAGGGATCGAGCGGGCTCAGCGAAATGGCCGCATCGACGTCCTCACGCGGCGCGCCGGCGGCGCCTGAAATCGTCGTGGCCCAGGCGCGCGCATAAAATCCCTGCGCATAATTCGGACTGAGCGCCACGGCGCGGTCGAGCCAACTCGTCCCGCCCTCGATGTCGTCCGCCACCCAGAATGAGCGACCCATGGAGAAATTGACGAAGGGGTCGAGCGGATCGAGCTCGACGCCGCGTTCTGCATGCCGGCGCGCAGCCAGGGCGTCCGCACTTCGATCGGCGTTGTAGCGTTGAAAGGCGTTCTGAAAATGCGCGCTCGATAGAGCGGCATGCGCGCGCGCGAACTCCGGATCGCGCTTCACCGCTTGCGAGAACAGCTCGACCGCCGCTGCGTTGTCGGCGCGATTAAAGCGATAAAGGTGCTGCAGGCCGAGATGATACGCCGACCACGCATCAAGCCGGTCGGGCGAGGCCAGCCGTGCGGCGCGGGCCTCATTCATCGGGATGTGCAGCTCCAGAGAAGACACGACGCTCGTGATTATCTGTTCACGTATTTCGTGAATGGCTTCGATGCGCGCAGCAAAGCGCTCGCCCCACAAGACGCCGGCGTTTTTCGTGTCGGCGAGTTCGACCGCGACGATTATGTCGTCGCCGGACATTTCAATGGTTCCCGTCAGGCAATAGCGCACCCCAAGCACGCGCCCGATTTCGACTATGTCCTGATCCGGCGCGCGGAAGCGAAACGCGGTGCCACGCGCAATCACGAACAGCCAGCGCAGACGCGCGAGCACGGTGATGAGTTCATCGGGCACGGCGTCCGCGATGCCGGAATAAGGCCCGGCCACGCCGACCAGTCGGAAGGGCAAGACGACGATGGACGGGCGCGCCATCGGCGTTGCGCTTTGCTCCGTCGCCTGCGCTTCAATCTGAGAGACGTTCAGCTCGCTCGCCGCTCGCGTCAGCCGCGCTTC
>JAUIEH010000177.1 GCA_030428405.1 Alphaproteobacteria bacterium | reverse complement strand
GACATCGCGCCGAACGCTGAGACGATTTCAGCGGATGAGCGTGCAGTGAAACAGATCCTGCTCAATCTCTTGTCCAACGCCATCAAGTTCACGCCGGAGGGCGGACGCATCGACGTGCGGGTCCGCCGCGACGGGGCGCGCCAGCTTATTGAAGTCACCGACACTGGCTGCGGCATTTCCGATGAGGAAGTCGTGCGCATCGGCACGCCGTTCGCCCAGACTGAAAGCGGCAAGCAAAGTGCGCAGGCCGGCACGGGACTTGGCCTCGCGATCGTGCGCGGCTTGGCCGAACTTCACGGCGGCGGCCTGGAAGTGGAGAGCACGGTTGGACGCGGTACGACGATGCGCGCCGTCTTGATGCTCGACGATGGAGCGCCTGAGGATGACGCCGACGGCGTGACGTCGCTGGATGCGCGCGCCCGACTGGAACGCGTGCGTCAGGTCAACTGGAACGCCAGCTAGCTTTCGGCCGTCACGAACATTACCGCTGCTGCGAAGTCGCCGACTTCGATCAGGGTGCGCTGCGGCCTGATGTCGCCGTTTTCGGCGACGACATCGAATTCGAGATAGACGCTTTCACGCGGATCGAGCGCGGCCAGAGCTTCCTGCGTGCGCAAATCGAAACGGAACAGCACGCCGTCTTCGCCCCAGCCCTCGCAGAGCGCGTCGACCGTCTCGCCGAATTCGCGTCCGGCCGCCCAATAAGGCGTCGTGAACGCGTCGGGCCAGGCGCGCAGAGCAAGGCCTTCACGCGCGCCGCCGAGCCGCGCCGTCATCGGCGAGGGCGGGCCGTCAGCGTCGGCTGCATTTCGAACATAGAGCCGTGCGGACCTTGCATTCAGCCCCGAGACCGCCACCGCCAGCGTGGCTTCGCCATCGAGGCGGGCCATGCCGAACACGGCCTGATATTCGGCGCCTGTATCGATTTCCTGGCGCAGCATCCAGGCGAATGTTTCGGAGTCGTAGGGCCGCTGAGCCGCCCAGCTGCGTTCGCTGGCCGGAAATTCCATCGCGCGCAGATGACGCCAGGCATTGTAAGCGTTCTCGATATTGCGCGCGTGATTGAGCGAGCGCTCATCGGCGCAGTCGATTTCAAGCGCTGCGCGCGTGGCGGCGGCCTCCAGATCGTCCAGCGCGGCGGGGGCGGCGCCAGCGCGGATCAAGGCGCCGCGCGCCGTCAGGCGGCCGACCGTCAGCGCGCTGCGCGCTCCTTCGCTCGAAAGCGCACAGCGCTCAGCGAGTGCGATGGCGCGTGCGCGCGCGAACAATGCTTCTGCGGCGTCGGCCGCCGCCGGCGCGGAGGCGCCGAGCGCTGCGGCGAGCGCAAGACCCAGTCGAAACTTCAACGCGGTTTCTCCGCTGACGAACCCAATTTCGTAGGCCAGTATGGCGGAGGGTCTTTGAGGGCCGATGAAGCGACGCGGTTGATGAAATACGAATTTCCGTGCCGAATTTGACGTTAAAAACAGAGATTTGGGTGTCGGCCTTGATGCGCCGCGCCCAGTCCGCCGGAGCCTTCGCGGCAGTCGTCGCGAAGGGCGATCCCGATTTCGGCGACGTCGTCGTGAAGGTGAATCTGCTCAACGGCGATGCGCGCGTTTACACGACGGCGACGACGCTTGAGGGCGGACGCGAGTGGATAGAGCCTTTGGGCGAGGCGGCGAGCGTCGAAACTGACGCAGACGCGTTTTTGAACCGGCGGCGCAATGCCGACCCGGATGTCTGGATCATTGAGATTGAAGACCGGCAAGGCCGAAACTTCATCGTTTGAATCGATTGAAATCAGCTTTCATTCACCCGGATGTGCAAGTGTGGCGGTCAGGGATCCGACCATGCTTTTTTTGTTCAACGATGTCGTGTTCAGGCTGAACGACCCCGCCGATGAGCTCGCTGCGGCGGGCTGCCCGGTCTCGCTTTCAGCCGCAGAACATTTGCCGGCCGGCCATCTCGGCACATTGCTGAGAGAGGCGGCGTTTGCGCGTCCAGGGCTTGCGCATGAAACGCCCGAGAAAGCCCGCGCGCTAGCTTCGGTCGTCAAACTGCGCACCGGCGCCAATGCTATCCTTCTCATCTGCCCGCCGGACGCCTCCAGTCCCGATCAAGTGCTGTTGCGTTTCGCCGACTTGTCGATGGAAGTGATCGCGACGCTTGATGCGCACCAAACTGCGGGCAAGTTGACCGCCAGGGAGGTCGACCAGTCCGTTTGGAGCTGTTCGGCCTAGCCGGCCTTTGTTTCTCGGGCCAATCGCGATATCGGGCTGGGTTTGAAAAGCGATGACCCAGACGATGACGCAATCCGCCTCCAAGGTTGAACGTGAAGCCGCGCGCCGGCGCACCTTCGCCATCATTTCTCATCCTGACGCCGGCAAGACGACGCTGACGGAGAACATGCTGTCGGCGGCTGGCGCCATCCGCCTTGCGGGCGCGGTGCGCGCGCGCGGCGAGCAGAGGCGTACACGCTCGGACTGGATGAAGATTGAGCGCGAGCGCGGAATATCGGTCTCCGCCTCCGTCATGACGTTCGAGCACAGAGACTGCATGTTCAACCTGCTCGATACGCCGGGTCACGAAGACTTTTCCGAAGACACCTACCGCACGGTCACCGCCGCTGACGCCGCCATCATGGTGCTCGACGCCGCCAGGGGCATCGAGCCCCAGACGCTCAAACTGTTTGAAGTCTGCCGGCTGCGCGGCATTCCGATCCTGACCTTCATCAACAAGATGGACCGCGAGGCCGAAGACATCTTCGCGCTGCTCGATCAGATCCAGGACCAATTGGCGCTCGACGCATCGCCACAGCAATGGCCGGCCGGCTCGGGCGCGCGCTTCGCCGGCGTGCGCGAGTTGCGCGGCGAGGACTTCCTAATCTACCCGCGTGCTCAGGATGATGACGCGCCGAAGCGAGAACGCATCGCGTTCGACGACGCTCAGCTGTCGGAGTTCATCGAGCCCGACACGCTCATGCAATTGCGCGAGGAATCTGAGATCGCTCTTGAGGGGTATCCGGAGTTTGACCGGCAAGCCTTTCTCGATGGCGACATGACGCCGGTCTATTTCGGCTCGGCGTTGCGCAAATTCGGCATTAACCAGCTGCTTGATGCGTTGGCGGAATATTCGCCGCCGCCGGCGCCTGTAGAAACCGAGAGCGGCGAGACTGTTGCGCCTGGCGACGACGAGGTCTCGGGCTTCGTCTTTAAAGTGCAGGCGAATATGGACCCGAACCACCGTGACCGCGTCGCGTTCATGCGGCTCTGCTCGGGTGAGTTTAAACGCGGCATGAAGCTGCGGACCGCGACGTCGGCGCGGCAGATCACCGTTTCCTCGCCCATCCTGTTTTTCGCGCAGGACCGCGAGATCGTCGATGAGGCGTATGCCGGCGATGTCATCGGTGTTCCCAATCATGGCGTTTTGCGCGTCGGCGACAGTCTCAGCGAAAACGGCAAGCTGCGCTTTGTCGGCATTCCGAACTTCGCGCCCGAAATCTTGCGGCGTGCACGCACGAAAGACCCGCTCAAGGCGAAGCATTTGCGCAAGGCGCTCGAGAGCCTGGCCGAAGAGGGCGTCACCCAATTGTTCAAGCCGGCGCTCGGCGCAGAATTGATTGTCGGCGCCGTCGGCCCCTTGCAGATCGACGTGATGGCCGAGCGCATCGAGGCTGAATACGGTTTGGAAGTCGTTTTCGAACAGCCCGCCTACACGACCGCGCGCTGGCTCGGCGGCGCCGAGGCGGATATCGAGAACTTCCTTGACCGGAACAAAAGCCAGGCGGCTGAGGATCTGGACGGCTCGCCGGTCTATCTGGCGAAGAACGCCTGGGAGATTTCCTACGCGGAAGAGAAGTTTCCCAAGATCACATTCCTGAAAGCGAAGGAGCGCGTGTTATGACGGCGGGAGCGCAGGGGACCTCCAACGCAGCAGCAGCCGGCCTTGACCAATTCGTCGCCTCGTTCTTCGAGGTCTGGAGCGCGGATCTGTTCGGGTTTTCGACCGGGCAAGTGGTCAGCGCTGGCATCATCCTTCTCATAGCGTATGCATTCCGCGCGCTGATATCGCGCATCTTCATCCGAACGGCGGCGCGGCTCGCCTCGCGCACGGGAACGACGTTCGACGATGATCTGGTCAAGGCGCTGGAAGGTCCCATAAAGATCATTCCGGTCCTCCTGGCGCTGTTCATCGTCGTCGAGCTTCTAGGCTTCGAAGGCGAAGCCCGTGCGACAGCGATGCGTCTACAGACGACATTGATGGCGGTCATGGTGTTCTGGGCGCTTTATCGCGCGGTCGATCCGTTTGAGCATGTAATATTGCCGCTGCGCGGCGCGTTCAGCATTGAGATGATCGAGTGGTTCACAAAGGCGTTGAAGATTTTTTTCGCGCTTGTCGGTGCAGCCGTCGTTCTCGAGCTCTGGGGCGTTCCTGTCGGGCCGATCCTCGCCGGTCTCGGCATTTTCGGCGTGGCTGTGGCGCTCGGCGCGCAGGACCTGTTCAAGAACCTGATCGCGGGTCTATCGATTCTGATCGAGAAGCGCTTCGCGATTGGCGACTGGATCATGGTCGACGGCGTCGTTGAGGGCACGGTGGAGCGCATCAATTTCCGCTCCACAATGGTGCGCCGCTTCGACAAGGGGCCTGTGTATGTTCCGAACTCGAAGCTTTCCGACAACGCCGTCACGAATTTCTCGCGCATGACGCATCGTCGCATCTATTGGAAGATCGGTCTGACCTATTCAACGACGACGGAGCAGCTCGGCTATGTGCGCGACAAGGTGTTCGAATATATTATGACGAACACGGACTTCGCCAAACCGCCGGAAGCGTCCTCATTCGTGTTTGTCGACGGCTTCAATGACAGTTCGATCGACCTGATGATCTACTGTTTCACGAAGACGACCAATTGGGGCGAGTGGCTTGCCATCAAGCAGGACTTCGCCTTCGCCGTTCGCAAAATAGTCGATGACGCAGGCACATCCTTCGCCTTTCCGTCGCAGTCCATCTATATGGAGGACATGTCGGAGGACGCGGAGATTCCTGAAATCGTCCAGGCGCATCATCCGCGCGATTGGGGCGTTTCGCGAGACGGTCGCGGAGAAAGCGAAGAGGGCTGAGGCGTGCGCCTTGAGTGCGCCCTATGCCGGAGCTGGCGCCTCAGCGTCCTTGCGCATGCGCCAGAAGCGTACTGCGCGCTTCGCGGCGTCTTCGGGCAAGGACTCATATATCTCGGAGAGCGCATCTGAGTCCGACGTCGGTCGCGCGCCGTTCAGTTTCCTGAACAATGCAAGTTTGACGAAGAGGTCAGTCTCAAAGCCCGCCGCGCGGCACGCGATCGCCAGCGGGTCGACGGCCGGGTTGGCCGCGATGCGGCGCGCTGCGGTGTAATCGAGGCCGGTCATCTCTGCGAAGGCGACTTCAAAGCGCGCGCGCCGGCGGTCCTGAGCAAGCTCAAGCAGCAATTCGCCATTGAGCTGACGGCGCAGCTTTTTGGATTCCACAAATTTGACGGCGTCGTCATAGCGCGCCTTGTCCTGCGGCGCATAACGTGATGCCCGCGCACGCGCGGCCTCGACAACGGCGTCGAGTTCTGCCGGATCGAAATTTTCGTTCCGCTCGGCGATTTTTTCCCGGAGCTTTTCGCCGACGTAAAAATACATCTCATTGAGGAGGTCGGGCGGCAATTCCTCGCGATCGACCAAAGGTGCGTGCAGCGCCTCAGAATTTTCGGCCCGATCGACCATGGTCTCCATGGCCCCGCGCGAGAGCTTCGCGCCTTCGTTTGAAGCGAGCGCAACGAGCGTTTGATCGTCGCCGCGACGCACGAGCGCATCGGACACGTTTTCCGAAACGCTGTTGCGCCGCGCGATCGCTTGCAGATGCGCCTGGCCTTTGGCGTCGGCGATGGCGATCAGGTCGTCATCGGACAAGGCGGCGGAGCGTTCCAGGATTGGACGAGCAATTTCAGCAGCGTCATTGGCGAGCTGGCGCACCAAGGTGCCCGGCGCATCCGCGCTGTCGGCGAAACGCTCAGCGAGCTCGGCGCGGACATTTTCCTCCATCTCGACAGCGATTTGAGACAGGATCGCGTCGGTGTGGTCGCCGGCTTCGCCTGCGCGCATGCTCTCGTCTTCGAAGAAAAGGTCAGTGATTTCACGAAGAAGCGCACGCCGTTGCTCGCTCGACGGTTCATGCGCGAGCTGCACCAGCTTCGCCATGTGCGCGCCAGAAGTGGTCATTCGCGTGCGCCTCCGCGCGCTCGTCTTCGCAGATC